>JAAEMV010000079.1 GCA_024225195.1 Planctomycetaceae bacterium
CGCCGTGGATAATGCACTAAACGATAGCGAACGACGAGGCCGTTGCGAAGTGGCTATCCGGTCCCTGCTGCCAACATTTCATAAAGATTTAGCGGGTACCGGATTTGAACGATTTGCAAATCCCCCAGGACAACTAACCGTCTCGATATTTAAACTCGCTGAATTAGACGGCGACTCTCATAAAAAATAGCAATCCTCACCACGGCGTCGTCCGTTAAGAATGAATTGACATCCCACCTTCGCTTTTAACAAACACCACCCTGGCAAGTTCACCTGCCAAATCGGTCATTCGCTGATGGAACTCTTCTCCTTCGCCTTCTTCCGGGATCGCCATTCCCATAAAAACGATTGCTGCCGAACGAGAAGTCGTTTGAATTGCGGCAACGGCATTCTCAGAGACAACCACATGGGGGGTAGCAACGATTCGCGCGTTATCAATCAATCCAGTTAAATGATTCAACACTTCGTCTCTCCCCGCTTCGTTTTCAATCATTCTCAAAAGTCGAATTGGCCGAGATCGCCACCGTTGGTTTTGAGCTAACAAATGAGCCAGCAGAAGCATCAGCTCTCCATTTTGACTTCCTCGCCACCAAACATCGATTGTTCCCAACGGTACCGTCCTTGGATCTAACTCAAGCGCAGGTTCGTTGAACCGCATCGCGATAACACTTCGCTCTAATGCGTGAATGCTCCTCAGAGTTGTCGAAAAGGGTATTATTTTGTCTGCGTTATTTGGCCAGCCAAGCAGTACGGTATTGGGACGCAAAGCACCAAGCCCATGTGTCTGAACAAGCGATTCCATTCCGGCGGAGATCGTCGGGGCCGCAACGACCGCAGGAAACGCCTCCAGCTTTTGATCCTGAATAAACGTGTTAAGAATTCTTTCCTGGCTTTGCAAACGCTCCAGCCGATTTTCAACATCCCCCTGAATCACATAACCTAATGTTAAAACACCGTGGCCGGCGGTAAACCAATGCCCGTACACCGCCAATTGCGGACGCTCCCAGGATGCACCACTGAACGCCAGAATTATTGGCCTCCAGTTTTTGGGGTGATGGAGTTCTTTTTCGAGTTTCAATAAGTTCTTCCGCGTTCTCTCAAACAGCAATCCTCGATGGAGATCTCCCCAGCGTGTTTCAACCTCTTTCTGACTAATATAGAGATACACACAAGCCATTCCAAAAATTGCGACCAATGCCCACATCCAGTTAATTAGAAACATCACTAGTAAACACCCGATGGCACCGGCGAGCGAAGTCAGCCAATGACTGTATCGAAACCTGGGGCGATAACTCGGGTTCTTCGTGATGGCCTCGTAAAAAGTCGCAAGATTCAATAGGCCATAGGTCAACATGAAAAACATCGTGATCAAAGGCGCAATCGCATTTAAGTCAGCGACCAACAAAATCGCGGCCTGAGAAATAATAAACGTCAAAACCGTCGCTCGCCTTGGTTCGTTTGCCTCTCCGCTTCCCGCCGCAAACGGACGCAGGTTTTGGAAAACGCGATCCTTTGCAAACGCCTGAAGAATCCGCGGCGCTCCCATCATGCTCCCCAACGCCGAAGAAAGCGTAGCCGCAAATACACCGGCGGTTATTAAAAACGGGACTGCCGAGATGTCTGCAATCACAAGCGAGTCACCATCGAGATTCGAAAGCACGCTCGCCTCTCTCGCTCCGCCCATCAATAATGCCAAACTAAAATAGATAGCACCCGTGAACAAAATCGATAGCAACGTGCCGGTCGGAATCGCCTTCGATGGATCACGAAGATCCCCCGACATATTCGCACCAGCCATAATCCCGGTTACTGCAGGAAAGAACAAAGCAAACATGGTAAAGAATGATTCTTTTGGATGAACTGAATATTGGCTGACACAGTTCTCACTGAAAACCTTGGTATCGAAATCAGGAATCGCGCCGGCATAAAACGAGCCCAGGGAAGCCAGCAAAATTGCCAAAATGAAATACTGCAACCGAATCGTCCAGCCGGCGCCCCGAAAGACACACCCGAACACAAAAAGATTACAAATTGTCGCGATCAGCAATTTAGATTGGCCTGGCAAAACTGACGCCACTACCGCTTCCGAAAAACCAATCACGTACATTGCTACGGATATTGCCTGAGCCACAAAAAAGACCAACCCGATTGCTCCACCAAACTCGGCACCGAGGCTTCGACTAATTAAGAAATAGGCTCCGCCGCCTTTGACCTCTGTGTTCGTAACAATTGCCGACAGAGAGAGCGTCGTCAAGAGCGTGATTAGGGTGGCAACACCGATGATAATCAATGTTTCAAAGACGCCGGCACACCCAACGACATAGCCGAATCTCAGGAACATAATTACGCCAAGAATCGTCAATGTGCACGGCGTAAAAACGCCACCGAACATTCCAAAACCAGACTTTGAATTATTTAGCTTGTCGTTAACGAAACTAATTCCTAAGAAAACTGACACACCGCAACAGCCAACGCCTAATCAAACGACTGCTACATTTAACCAAGTGATACTTCGCACCAATCAATAAAGTGATTTGGCATTGTTACCAACCCGAATACTAAAACTATGACGGGCAGTTCAATCCTAACAGATTTTTTTTCCAGACAGCAACCAAGCAAGTGGTGAAAACTACGTCCACCAGCAGCCCCCCAGCTTTCATTTATATTTTGCAGCCCTATCGGACTTATCAGCCATTAGACATTAATATCTAATCATGGTCCCAATCTACCCAAACTAACCCCCACCACTCCTGTCTCTCTCGACTCTTTATGCAGATCCTCAACAGCCTTGTACCGATTTTTTCCGTCATCCTGCTGGGAGTCATCCTGAGGCGTCGAAACTTTCTCAACCACGAGACCACGCAGGCGTTCAACCGTTTCGCTTATTTTGTGGCCTTGCCAGTATTTTTATTTTATAAAATTGGAACCGCGCCCACAGGTGATGGACTTGCCAATCGCTACATGATCACTTTGCTTGGAGCCACGTTGGTCACCGTTTGCCTTAGCTGCGTTGTCATTCATGCCTGCAAAATCGACTGGAATTCTCGCGGTACATTGATCCAGGCCGGCTTCCGGGGAAACCTTGCATTCATCGGCCTCCCGTTGGTAATTTTCACAACCCACGATTTCCCTGAAGCTGAACAGCTTAAACTAGAATCGGCCGTCTTAATTGCCCTCCCGCCAGTCGTGATTTTTTACAATATCGCCTCCGTTACAGCCCTGTCAATTTACTCAACTTCCACTGAGCAACTCTTGTCATGGCGGAAAGTCCTTTTCAACATTTCAACTAACCCGCTGTTGATTGCCTGTCTGGCGGGGCTTGTGGTTCAACGAACTGGACTTGGAATTCCAACCGCGTTCAGCCGGACATGCGAAGTCATCGGAGCTTCCGCATTTTCAATCGCACTGATCGGCATCGGCAGCCAACTGGCTTCGATTTCTGTGGCTGGAAAGTGGACTGAATCCCTGACCTCCAGCGTCATCAAAAACGTTGCCTGCCCAATTGCAGGATGGATAATTGGGATGTCCATTGGGCTTTCAGGAACCGAACTGCTGGTGATTCTGATCATGTGCGCCACACCGACCGCCGTTAGCAGTTTCATCCTCGCCGACCAAATTGGGGGCGATGCAAATCAAGCGGCCAGCACGGTGGTCGTGGGCACCGCCTGTTCGTTCGCAACGCTTTCAGTCCTGTTGATGCTTCCGTTCTAGAAACCTCAAGCAGGAACCTCAAGCAGGAACCTCAAGCCGACCTCAACGCCTCATTACTTAAACGGATCGTCGTCCGCGGAATTGCCACCGCCTCCACCACCACCGAAGGGGTTGTCTTTGGGACGCGGAGCACCGAATGGGTTGTCGAGGTCTCCGCCACCTTTTTTCGGCAACGCGAAAGGATCATCCAACTCGTCCTTTTTCGTTTTGCCACCGTTCTTCTCGAACTCAGCGAGTTCGTTGGAATGGAAAAACGGAATTCGACTATTAATCTCACGAAGGCACTGAATCATTCCACGGTCGGAAACGATGTACATGCGATCGCTGATCATATTAGGAAGTACACTTTGAACCCCCCCGATTTCTACCTTGCTTAAAATTGCCCCGGAATCTTGGTCGATCACGCAGAGATTACCGACACTGTCCAGTACATACATATTGTCTTTTCCAGCACCGACGTAACTTCCAATATTCTCAAGCGGTTGCTCCCAACCAGGAGCGTCCTTACCTGATTCAGGAATCAGCTTGAACATTTCGTTGTTGCTGTTTATTACGTAGACATGATCATTGAGAACAATCGCCGGTTGTGAAATACCGAAACCAGTCGAAACCTGCCAATCGATTACGCCCTTTGGCTCGTTCATCGCATATACAAATCCATCGAGCGAAGTAACGTAAAACATGCCGTCGTTGTAAGCCGTTGGACTCATGATGGCGTCATCGGAAGTTAACTGGTAAGCCACACCTTTACTCTGGGTGTAAAGACCAGCGACGGTCAGCCTTCCCTTACTGTTCGGCCATGACACCGAATAATCGGTAACCAATGGTCGCGCTGTAGACCTTCCACCAGACACGAGCACTTGTGAATTTTGCCCTTTATCCTTGAGAGCAAATGACTCGAGTCGACCGTTAAGCAACGGAACGTAGATTCCGGTTTCAGTAATTGCGGGCGAAGTACTCGGTGCAAATCGACACTTGCCGGACCAAACGATTTTCCCTGTCGATGCTTCAAGACAATAAACCGACAACCCGTTAACGGCAGCTACGAATTCATTACTCGCTGCCACACCAATGCTCGGCAACCGCGGATCACCGATACTAGAAGTCCACTTTGTCGCGCCCGTATCCGCATCCACCGCACTCACTACCGCGTTGGTACCGAGGGTGTAAATGGTTGTCTGCGGCAGCGTGTACTCTGAAATTTTAATTTCTACGTCCGTAACTCCGTCATTCGCAAATTCAGCTTTGAGAACTTCGGAACGGATTTGCATGTATTGCCGAGCACCGTCGACGCCAAACGGCTCACCAAACGAATTGAGGGTGTTTTGAGATATCCGCTCTCGGAATTTATTGGCCTCCAACGAGAAAAACGTAGTTGGCTTGTTCTCGTCGACATTGATTTGCCAATCTGCGAGACCGCCGTTGATGCCTACACCACTGTGGGTGAACCAGTCAACAGTCAAACCTGCCCGCTGGATAACAGCACTCGAAGTCACGCCGTCGTCAGCCTTCAGGCCACCGGTAAGGCAGACGAATGCAACTCCCAACAGCATCAGGTCGCTCACATTTTTACTAATCGTAAATCTCATTCTTTGTTACTCCGAGTCTTATCAATCGCGCGCACCAGCATCGGCGGAAACCTCTGCCCAAATTGCGCAGATTTAAGTCCTTCTAGTCTATCAGCCTATTAAGCGTCAGGTCGTAAAATTCGACTAACCTTTTCCCAGTTCAGCCGAATCTCTCCCGTACAGTATCGTTGAACCCAAGGACTGTTCCAGACAAAATAACCCGAAATACCGGTTTGCCTCGGACCAACTCCAATAAACGGATGCCCGAAGAACGTTATTTTCAGCAATTCCCGCAAATCAGTTCTGAAAAAGACTCCGCGAACCAGTTTTGACGTCCGAAACCAACCTGCCTCTTCTGTCGTTTTGCCACAACTCGCGAACTAAAAATCTCTAAATTTCCAATCCGACGCTCTTTTCGACGCAAATCAAGCGGACTTTTCACATAACTTTCAATTGGAAACCAAGGTCGCGGGCAAATAACGAACCTAACGCCGAAATAGTGGCTGGCAAAATGGACGCAAACGCCAATCGAGACTAGACCATTCCCATTGCGATTTTTACCATAGTTCCATCGCGCTAATAAGAATTTCTAATTGAGTATGACGGGTAAAAATCTCGGATGGATTTGCCAGCTACGGAAAACGAAATCCACGCAACCCTTGACCAAGTTCTTGGGTACCTCAATTTTTCGTCGGGCAACCACGACGATCGTTTCTTCTCGAATCTCAACGATCTCTTTCTAGTTTTCAATTCAGCCGATTCGAGCGCAATTCCTTCCAGTGCTCCAGAGAATGAAACCGAGCGCTCGAAGCAACCATCCCTTGTCCGCCAAGTCCGTAACGCACTTGCTGACCGACTGGCAAAGAACAAAGACTCCAACCCCGTATTTCGAGACGCCACCCAGGCAAACCAGGTCATCGAACTGGTCTTTGATAAAATCCTGCCCACGTACCGCAAGCACCATCGCGATCTTCTGTTTCACCAATCCGATGAACTCTTATTCAATTCATTTTTTGTTGGTCGCGTTGTCGAGGCTGTCCTAACTCGGGATCTCTCGCTTGAAGAAACAGACGGAATTGTTGAATCCTCAATCAGTGCCCTCAATAACTTTCTTGGACATCGTCCAGTCGCGACACTCGAATCGCAACAGATAGAACCTTATCAACACGAGTGGATTCGCCCTGTTCCAATTTACATTCAAAACGCCGGTGTAGCCTTTGGCCGTTATGAACAAATCACGAAACAGGCTCTAGAAATATTGCGTGAGACCAGTCCCCACATTCTTCGGGCGGCGCATTTCGATCCTACGAAACTATCCGAACTTGCAATCGACCCGCGTGCCTTTGATTTTGACCACCCCATAAACCAACGCCCCAACCACCATTTTGGACAGTGGGATGAACACTCAATTGACGGCAATGGGTTTTTCCGACGGTTCATCGTTCATCAAGTGACGCTCGACTCATTAGTAAACCGTGCCGCTGAAATGGCAGACGAGAATAGCGAACCAGAACGCTTCCAAGAAGCCATGACAGAAGCCAGCGCCGTGATGGCTGGAACGATGCTAATGGCTTCCGGAATTTCGGGAAGCGGACCTGGCACTTACGATTCCAACACAACTCTGTCTACGTTACTGCCAGTGATTGCTGGCTACCGAGATCAGTTTTACGTAGAACTAATGCAGCGTCTCCCGCAAGCCCACCGCGAACGTCTTGAAAACGAATCGAGAATAAAGCACCAACCCTTCGGCAGCGTTCGCCAAGACCTCAACTCACGTCTTGCCAAACGACGAGCCTCCCAACTGGTCAACTGCCGATTAGCAAGTATTTTTGCAAGAATGGGATACCCGTTAGCCGCGGAAGAGCAATCCAAGGTAGTCCCGGTGGCAGCAGCGCGAATAGCCTGCCAGATCGACTGCCTCCTTAGCGCCGCCAGCGAGGCAACGCTACGAGGTGAACTCGACGAAGCATTTAATTCCATTCCCACGATCATGTCTCGGTTAAAACGCGGCATTCATTGCGGAGCCATTGTTGACCCTTGGAACATCCTCGGATTCGACGCAAATTACAGTTTGTTCCCAGCGGTTGAAAATTCGGTTCGCGATCATCGCGTGCACGAACTTGTCGACGTGATGGAACGAATTTTTGCACACTGCTCGCACCTCTGGAGTGAAGCGGCGGCCAACAACCGCCCAAAAATGTGCGCGGCAATTCGAAAAGAGTTTTTGTCGATCGTCAATTGGTGGCGGCAGTTCGCAGCGCATGAGGTAATGGCCGTCGATGCGGTCGACGCCGATGATATTTTCCAGGCCGCTGAACTAGTCGCGGACGCCCTCAGTCTTTGGCAAGCTGGCGGCGCCTCCGCAGGCGACATCGAATTCTGGGCCGAACATGCAGAACTTTTTGATTCCCCCAAAGCCTATGCGTTAGTCATCGATGCTTTGATGCAACGCTCAGACTACACAACTTCGACTGCGTTACTGGTGCACTGGATGAGTCAGGCCGACTACATCCCTCTGCAACTCGGTGACAGCTCTTTTCACCAACTTGTCTACCGCTGGGTAACAGAACAAAAAGACCTTTTAAATACCACCACCCCTGAAGAATTACCCCCGGAGGACATTTGGAATCGACTGCGCAAGTTCTATGATTTCATTGAAGCCAACGCCGGTTTCTACTGGGACGTTCCCAGATTCGAGGTCAACCGGCAAATAGATCGCCCCAACCCGCGGGAACAATATCTTGATGAAGTTGAGGGCGACGAAAACTACGACAACGCAGACGAAACCGATGACGGCGAAGATCTTTTTCGACATGCCTACGACGATGTCACTTACACTGACACCACCAACGACGGCAACGAAGGAGAAATCTTCGAGGGCAATACTAATTCGGATGACGATTTAGAAGCGGAAGTCGATCGAGTTCTCGACCGCCTTGAATTCCTCAACACTGTTTCGGAATACTGGAGCGTCGCGGCCACCATTCCGCTACCCGTAATCTCTCGAGACCAACTGACGGATAAAATAACGGATCGACTTAAAAAACGTCGAGACATTATCAATAATTGGATCGCGCAAGCCGCAAGAAATCGCAAACAGCTTCTCGAACTTCTTGAGTCAATTAATCAGTACCGATTACCGACCTTAGGTTCTGACCACGATGCAATGTTGCTGTACGACCAACATCGTCTCTGCAGAGACTCTCTTTTAGATTTAACAATCAGCACTTGCATTGAAACAGAAAACGCGATCAGGATGCTTGCAGCCGTCATCAAAGCGGTTGACTATCTGGTGGATGAAACCGATTTCCCAAAAATCGATTCTTCCGTAAATGATTCTGATCCAAATCCCGCCCCCCAACCAACTGGTACCACAACCTCCGACGACCAGCCAGATACGCCAACCGATTTAGCATCCAGCGAAGAGACTTTCGTGAACGGCAGCGCACCGGTAGTATTCGCCTATGCTGCAATCTTGATGCAGAACGCCGAATTAGTAATCAACAACTTCCCAGCGCTAACCAATTATCTGCAAAAAGAATCGCTTCTCTACGTACCACTTTCCAAAGGTGGAGATCCAGCGGCAATCGTCCGAGCTAGAGTTGTGCAAACCGCAATCCTTGATCTCTTGCAAAGAATGCCGTCGCTCGGCTTGATGACCGAAACATTTGAATTGACTCAAACGACTCTTCGAATGGAACGTGAGAATCCGATTGGGCGTGGCGCGGTCACTGAATTTGACGAAATTTTTGAAGTCGCCTTCACCTCCATGGTACACGTACTTGTTCAGGCAAATGAGAGAATTCGTGACGAAAGGGTTGAGGCAGGAGAAGATAAAAAGTCAGTCGTGGATGAAACTCAAAACAATCTGTTTGAGTGCACCGAAATGCTGACCGAAAGCATGCTGATGCTGTGGCTCGACCACAGCCGAACCCTGCGACTGAGCGTGTTGGAAAAGGTGCACGATGCCCAAGCCTGGGAACGCATGGTCGCCTTCATCCAAACATATGGTCGTGGACTGTTCACCCAACAATTCTTACACCTCGGAAACATTCGAGGCATTCTTCACCAAGGGGTAGACCGGTGGTTAACTGAGGTGCAGAAATCAGGAGCCGCAGTGGATTTGAGATTGTTCGACGAACTCGAACTGGCACTGCCGCGGGAGAAAGCGGTTCGGTATCTCAGCCTGATCCTCGAAAGCATCATTGAAAATTACAATGAATACCGAGACTACAATACGACCACCACCCAATCGGACAATGGCGAATCACTGCATATGTTCCTCGATTTCCTGAGGTTACGCAGCCGTTATGACCGAGTCTGCTGGAACTTAAAACCTGTCATCTGGGCGCATCAAATTCTGGTGAACGACCAAGAAAATGGGGTCGCGAGAATGTGGCGCCGCTCGCTCACCGAACGCGTCGGCCCCGAGGCAGACAAGTATTTAAAAATCCTCGAAGACCTGAGAAGTAAGTACTCGATCCGAATGGAATCGGTCTCCCGAAGACTTGAAGGGAAATTTGCACATCAAATGCAAATCGACCGTTTGAAAGCACTCGTCGCTCCAGCGATGAAAGACCCACATAACCGGAAGTCAGCAAGGGTGTTTGAATTGCTCAACCACGAAGCCAAAGCATTCGCGAGATCGACGATGGGCGTCGGAGTCGATTTACCGGCCTGGCTCGCAGCGTTGGAAAGCGAAGTTCAACTCAATTTACTACCCTCTCGAACGCCCTCCTCCAGTAACAACCTTACGGTTACACCGCCAACACCGTGCATCTCCGAACTTCGTGCACAACTTGAAAAATTAACGCAATCGAAGGACTGACCATTCTCTTGCCGGTCTTTAAGAAATCTTTCAACGCTAAATTTTCCAACCACTCCCCTTGCCGCTACACTTGATAGTATTCATGGATACGGGAGCCACTCTTTAAGTACTGACTTGTGTCATTGAGACAAATTATGCGCAAACTATTTTTGTATTCGTCATTATCGATTCTCGCCCTCCTGCTGGTTACACCGCCAAGCTTGTTTGCCGAGAAACCAAATATCATCTTCATTCTGGCTGACGACTCCGGCTTCTCGGATCTAGGCTGCTATGGCAGTGAAATCAAAACACCGAATCTTGATGGCCTCGCGAAGAACGGCCTCATGTTCACTCAGTTTTACAATACTGGTCGCTGCTGGCCGACGCGCGCCGCTTTAATGTCGGGCTACTATCCTCACATGGTGCATCGTGACAAACTTCCCGATTTAAACATCGTCGGAGGTAATCGCGGGGCTCGGCAATCATGGGCTCGACTCTTACCCGATTTCCTGAAACCGCTTGGATACCGAAACTACCACAGTGGAAAATGGCATATTGATGGCAAGGTTCTTGCCGCCGGATTCGATCGCTCACTAGACATGAGAAACCAGGGAAATTTCTTTACCGCAAAAGGAAACACGGTCAACGATCAGCCCGTCAAAATCAGCGGCGACGAAAAAGATTATTACGCCACGACAGCCAATGCAGATCACGCAATCGCCTGCCTTCAAGAGCATGCCGAAAAACATGCGGACCAACCTTTCTTTCATTACATCGCTTTCATCGCTCCTCATTTCCCCCTTCATGCAAAACCTGAGGATATTGAGAAATATGCAGACCAGTACCTTACCGGCTGGGATCAAATGCGAACCGAGAGATATCAACGTCAACTTGATCGAAAACTCCACAACACGACTCTGTCGAAACTTGAGCCCAAAGTCGGCCCCCCCTACAAATTCCCCGATGCCTTTAAAAAACTGGGGAGCGGAGAAATTGACTACCCTGCCGACTGGGACGACCTCACGGCAGAGCAAAAGGAATTCCAGGCCACTAAAATGGCAATTCACGCCGCAATGGTGGATCGCATGGATCATGAAATTGGCAGGATCCTGCAACAACTTAAGACGATGGAGGCCTTCGACAACACTCTTATTTTTTTCGCATCGGACAATGGGGCCAGTGCGGAAATAATGGTGCGCGACGGCGGACACGACCCGCTCGCGTCTCCTGGCAGTGCCGCATCCTACCTATGCCTGGGACCGGGATTTTCAAGTGCCTGCAATACACCGTTTCGACGGCATAAAACCTGGGTGCACGAAGGTGGAATTAGCACGCCCCTGATCGCGCACTGGCCCGCCGGAATTTCATCCCGCGGGGAACTTAGAACCACACCGTCACACGTCATCGATATCGTCCCCACCATTCTCGACGTGCTGGAAATCAACAAACCTGAAAAATGGAACGGTGTGCCCATTCCCCCTGCTCCAGGGAAAAGCCTCTTGCCTGCATTCCCTGAAGACATCGCCATCGAGCGTGACTCGCTTTGGTGGTTCCACGAAGGAAATCGCGCTATTCGCGTTGGCGATTTCAAACTTGTCGCTGCGAAGAACGAACCCTGGGAACTTTACGACCTATCCGATGACCGCGCTGAATCCAAAAACCTGATCACTCAGCACCCTGACAAAGCAGCTCACCTTATCGATCAGTGGCAACAGCAATTGAAAAAAATTAGCGAGATTGCGACTTTAACAACTCCAAAGAAAAAGCCAGAAAAGAAACGCAAGAGAAAACAACAACCGAGCAAAAAATCACCTGCGGTATTGCCTGCTAAGTAAATGAAAATCGAGTCAAAAAAGACGAGTTGAAATGCGAACGCATCGAAGTAGGTTTTCAGTTTGCCGGGATCAGCACTTCACCGCGACCGCCATGCAAAAAATCGCCATGAAAGAGATTAAACTCGGTATTCAATTGTGATAAATCCACGTCAAACTCTGGATGCGATTCCCTTAGCCATTTCGTAATCAGCGAAACCGCCGGCATCCCAAAACGACCTCCTTGTCGAAAACTAGGCGGCAACGAATGCGGCAAACCTCCTCCAAGAACAATTGTCCCCCGTTTCATTTCCGCCCCAACCTGGGCCCCGGATTTGCCGAGCACGACAATCGTACCTGCCCGCATTGACCAACCTAATAAATCTCCGGCATCACCACCCACAACGAGCATGCCACGACGCATTGATTCTCCAGCACCTTTCCCAACGCAGCCTCGCACTAAAATCGTCCCTCGATTCACCCCAACCTTTGAGCCCGGCAAGACGGATCCGACAGAGTCACCAGCATTCCCTTCAACAGTAATCACCCCACCAGTCATCTCTGTCCCAAGGTGGTCACCAACATTTGCCGTCGATTGGATTTCTCCCCCAGACATCTTCACACCGATACGATTTCCCGCATCTCGACGAATTTGGATGGTACCCGACGTCATTCCCATTCCAATACCATTCACGTTGTTCAGCAGGCCATCAAAAACAACGACGTTTGTCTCGTCGACTCTGCCTGAAACACCAAACAGTTCACCCAGCGGAATTGATTCGTTACCGCACGCAACTGGCAACGATTTGATCTGATCAGTTGTTTTCCCCAAAAGCAATTCGGGAATAATTCCGTTTGCCTCAATAGAGATATTATTTTCGACTTGCTGGGTAAGCGTGAGAGCCATAGGATGCCTTAGACAGATCAGCTAATTTAGTTATCGACTGGACGTGGGCGATTATAGCCTATTCTAAACTGCGAATTTCACTCCTCCAACATGCCCAAACTTCCTCAACTCGAAACTAGTTTAGGTGCAATTGTCCTCTGCGGAGGCAAAAGTACGCGCCTTGGCATCGATAAAACGCAACTCATTTTTCATGGGCAAACATTTTTAGAACGTGTTGTTTCCCAGGTCGAACAAGTCTGCCATCCCGTAGTTCTCGTCGGGGATGCTGATTTCAGCCAACACCAGCTTCCCCCTAATGTCCAATGGGCGACAGACGAGCACCCTAACTGTGGGCCATTGGAAGGAATCCGTGTCGGCTTAGCGAAACTGGCTTCTCAAGTCGATTTTGCATTTGTTACTAGCTGTGATGTGCCCTTGATTGACCCGCAACTCATTCGTTTCTTATTTCATAAAATCTCCGATCACGAAGCGGTCGTCCCCGTTTCAAAAGAACGTATTTTTGGAATGACTGCCGTGTACCGCACGGAACTACACGAAATGATCGACCAGAGAATCAAGAACGGACAACTGCGCGTGTCTGAATTAGCCACCGCGTTCCAAGCTCACCAAATATCTGTCGATTTGCTACGTGAGATTGATCCCGAACTCGATTCAATGACAAACATAAACTCAGCAATCGACTACTACAACCTTTTGAAACGGTTTGGACTGGAACTCTCCCCAGACCTCCAAACTCGTTTGCAAGAAAACAAATAATTCCACAATCGACTTCGTGAAATTTTCGCATCCCGGCAGCTTCGCAGCAAAAAAAAAACCGCACTGCTGAAAACAGCAATGCGGCGTGTAAAAGATACTCCGAATGAAGATAGCGATGGGAGTCGCTGGGAGAAAGATGTAAGCCAAGCGTGCTAAGCACAAGCCGTTTAAAGACCTAGATCTACCCGAAAAATTGGTCCCTCAGCCGTCAAGTTTCGGAGATATCCTGTATCGTTTCGTCGTTTCAATAACCGGTAAAGGAATACTCAAACAACAGTTTATTAAAAATTCAAACCCAATTCACGCAGTCAAGCGTGCGTTGGTTAGTTATCAATCGTCTCAAGAACTAGAAATAAATCAAGGTAAGTTTTGAAAAGATTAACAACTTGCTCAATTAAAGTAGTGAGAGCGATTTATAGGAAATCCATCGACACGAGTCGATAGAAAACACGTTAAGAAATCAAAATTTAACGACAAATACTTGCGATATAATATTTGTGAATTATTTCCTTGATTCAACCGGCTTGGGACCAGAATTTGCTGAGCACAAGTTATTCTGGGTAGGCTCAGGCTGAGGCTCACACCTTGCAACTCAAACCACCGGCTGCGGGTACGTAGCATGATTCTGCATAGTCCATCACCATTCGATCCGAGCTAAATCGCCATGCTAAGGTTCGAATTGAATTGATCATCCGCCGAATCCATTCGCGAGGCAAACCATCAATGTCCCGGTGATAAAACATTGGAACGACTTCGTTTTCAAGAACTTCGTAAAGATACTCGCAATCGCGACCGTCGGTAATTTCATCGGAAACATGGGAAGCTCCCTTCCCGATTGCAAAACCGTTCGCGCCGTCGAATGCCTCCGCCCACCATCCATCGAGAATGGACAAATTCAGCCCGCCATTCAGAACTACTTTTTGGCCGCTCGTCCCCGAAGCCTCCAGAGGCCTTCTTGGATTATTGAGCCACACATCCACTCCCTGAATTAAGTGGCGACAAACGTTGATATCATAGTCCTCGACAAAGGCGACGCGATCCCGAAAACGAGGGTCCTTTCGCAAATTAGCCACAGTTTGAATAAAGTGTTTACCTGGCTCATCCTTAGGGTGGGCCTTGCCGGCAAATACAATTTGCACAGGTCGATTCGAATCATTGAGAATTCGATCGATGCGATCCAAATCATTGAAAATCAGGTTCGCTCGCTTGTATGTTGCAAACCGCCTCGCAAAACCCAGCGTCAAAATATTCTGGTCGAACATCGTTCGTGACAATTCGACTGACGATTCGTCCTCGCCCCGCCGTCGACATTGACTCGCCAACCGGCGACGCACAAACGATATCATTCTTCCTTTGAGAGTATTATGGATCTCCCATAGTTCCCCCGGATCAACATCATGAATGTTCTTCCAAACTTTAGGCTCCCCGACCCGGTCCATCCAACGACTCGGAAAATGTTTGTTAAATAGCGTTTTCATCTGAGGAGCTAACCATGACTGAGAATGAACACCATTAGTAATGTGTCCGATCGGGCAATCCTCTTCAGCTCGCCAAGGCCAAAGGTGAGCCCACATTCGCCGGGAAACACAACCGTGTAACTGACTCACTGCATTTGCGGTACGCGACAATTTCAGTCCAATAACGGTCATGCAAAATAACTCTTCGCTATCTTGCGGATCGATCCGACCAAGGCTTAACAATTGCTCATAAGAAATCCCAAGCTGATCCCGCAACGGCCCTAAATGTTCTTCGACCATATCGGACGGAAAGCGATCGTGCCCAGCGGGAACCGGAGTGTGCGTTGTGAAAACCGTTTGAGAGGCAACTTCCCGAAGTGCATTCTCAAAGGTAAGCCCGTCATCCTCCATCCGCTGACGAATCACCTCCAAAGGCCCGAACGCGCTGTGACCTTCATTTAAATGGTAGACACCAGGGTCGATACCAACGGCTCGCAGGGCTTTGACTCCGCCAACCCCCAATACGAGTTCCTGACGAATCCTCGTCCGTTCATCTCCGCCGTAAAGACGACTGGTAAGTTGGCGATCGTCAGGATGATTAGCTTCGATATTGCTGTCGAGTAGAAAAAGCCGAACACGACCAACTTGAATCTCCCAAACCTTCGCCCAAATAGCGCCAGCTCGATTGTCAATTTTTACGACAACCGGTTCGCCAGTTGGGTCGCAAGCCTCTTGAATTGGCAGCGTATCAACTTTGGTGTCAATGTACTCTTCGCTTTGTCGACCGTCGTTATCGAGATGTTGGCGAAAATAGCCTTGTGCATAGAACAAACCGACAGCAACCAACGGTAGGCCCAAACTACTGGCACTCTTAATATGGTCACCCGACAATACCCCCAACCCTCCCGAATAAATTGGCAGTGATTCATGGATTCCAAACTCAGCCGAAAAATAAGCAACCGGCTTGGCTCCTAATACTCCAGCGTTGGTTGCAGCCCACGTTTGCCTCGACCCCATGTACTCTTTCAGCAGGCGATAGGACTGATTGATTCGCGTGAACAACACCATCTCGTTGGCACGCTCATACAGTCGAGCCGGTGTGAACTCGTTGAGTAACGCAACTGGGTTATGATCCAATTGACGCCAGCGAACTGGATCAAGATCACGAAAAACATGCTGAATTTCGGGCACCCATGACCACCAGAGGTTGCTGGCCAGTGCGGTGCACTTTTCGTATAGCTCCTCAACGGTCAAACTCTCATTGCTCAATGCTGATTGTGGTGTGGGGCGAGTTTCGGGCTCAGACGTACTCATATCGTAATTTTTCACAAGGTTTAGATGACACAAAAGACCAACCGACTGGTCTCTTTTTCGGCGAATTAGCAACGCCTTTGTTAAAATTAGAACCGCAATCGGAAAATCCCACCAGTCACACTCAGTAACGGCAACATGCGTTTCTCAATCGCCCGTCAAAGGAACCAGAACCAACCTTGACCTTTGCACCACCAAACCAACAGCCTCACCGGCACATTAAGGTTGGCCGCTTAGCCACCAGTCCATCCGCTTTCGTCCTTGATTTTCTCGTAAAAAGCCTGTCGGAATTATTGAGAAACGGCCATAATCTAGAAAGCCAGTTTGAATGCGAACTTTTCCCAACCTGCACCCTCGCCTTCAGGCCATCAATGTCGTGGGAACCTCTAGAATGGACGCCTCAAAATGAACCTTGAACCACTTGATCGCGACGCCATTCACAGCGGGAATATTTCTCAACTTTGTGAGCAACTGGCAACCCTCTCCGCCTCCTCTCTAAACGACTCAGAGTGGCCCTCTGAACGGCTCGACCTTCTCGAGCAAGCTGACGTCTATCGTTGGTTTATCCCGCATCATCTCGGAGGACTTGAGTGGGAGTCAACTCAAATCGCTTCCGCCTACGTCGAACTGGCATCTGCCTGCCTGACAACCACGTTTATTTTAACACAACGTGTTGCTGCTCTTCGGCGAATCTGCGCCTCCGACAACATCCCGTTGAGAGACAAATTACTTTCTGGGATCCTCGCTGGAAACAAACAAGCCACCGTTGGCATTTCTCACCTCACCACGAGCCGTCGGCATCTGGGGCAGCCGGCCTGTCGTGCAATCGCAAAAGACGGCGGTTACGTTGTGACCGGCCAAAGCCCATGGGTCACTGGAGCCTGTGGAGCAACTCACCTTGTAGTGGGCGCCGAAATGCCCAACGGGCAACAAATACTCTTCGTTGTCGCTTCGGATACCGCGGGAATCACGATTCCAAAAGGATTTAATCTGATCGCGCTTACCGCAAGCCAAACTGGGCCGGTAAAATTTGAAAATGTTTTTATCGACTCCTCATCGCTTCTCACTGAACCAGCCGAACAAGTGCTTACCGTCTCGGGGCTAACTTCAACCGGAAGCACCCAAACCTCAGCCCTTGCCCTCGGCTTGGCGACCGCAGCAGTGAATTTCATCGAACAAGAATCACTCCATCGGCCCGATTTACTGGAAAGCGTCGAGGCCCTGAACGCACAACAACTCGCCTTAAAAGCCCGACTGCTAGAGCTCGCTTCCGGAGTTACAACGGGCACCAACGAAGAGCTTCGAACCGACATGAATAGCTTTGTCTTACGGACCACGCAAGCGTCGATGGCTGCCGCCAAAGGAGCAGGATTCGTTGAAGGACACCCCGCCGGACGATGGTGCTGTGAAGCACTATTTTTCCTCGTCTGGAGCTGCCCTCAAGCTGTCATCCAAGCCAACCTGTGCGAACTTGCAGGAATTGAATAAACAGAACGACTCTCAATACGGTATAGTCAACACGGTAAGCTGATCGCATTCACCCCCCAAACATATTTTGATGACCGAAAAAACACTCGTTACCTGGCACGAACAATCCGTCAAGCGACCAAGAGGCTGTGTCGTTTGGTTTACAGGGCTCAGCGGCAGCGGTAAAAGCACAGTCGCGAACTGCGTTGACTCGATGCTCTACGAATCCAATCAGCGCAGCTTTGTTCTTGACGGCGACAACATTCGACACGGGCTTAACGCCAGCCTCGAACTACTTGAACCCAATCATGGGCTCGAGTTTGCAAAAAGATTTGGCCTTGGGTTCGGTCCTCAAGATCGCGAAGAAAACATTCGCCGGATCGGATGCGTCGCCGATATTTTTTGTTCTTCCGGCACAATCACTTTAACAGCCTTCGTAAGCCCCTATCGAAGTGATCGGGATCGCGTTCGCGCAATGGTTATCGCCAACGGCAATGACGCAGACTTCATTGAAGTATTTGTCGACACACCATTAGAAATCTGTGAACAACGCGACCCCAAAGGTCTGTATGCAAAGGCAAGGGCAGGGGAGCTAAAAGGATTTACCGGTATCGACGCACCATACGAACCTCCCTCCAACCCAGAGGTTCATCTCGACGGCAGTGCTCCGGTCGAACAACTTGCCGAGCAAGTCATTAAATATCTGGAATCAAAAAACAAGCTGCGAAAATAAGCTACTTAAAATTTAATTGCATAAAAAAAGGCTGGACAGTATTACTGCCCAGCCAATTTCGTTTTCAGTCAGATTCCTGCAGATTGCAGGTCGATCGATTAATATCCGATCGTAGGTGGATTCGCCATTAGGAAATCCCGTGGACCCCGCGTCGTGTAGTACGGATAAACGTACTGGGGAGCCATTCCAGTCATCCCCGGACCTGGTGCCGTGTGAGGCATTTGGCCAGCGTAAGGTCGACCGTTCCGAAGATTGCTTAGACACCCAGAGCACTGACCGCAAGTACCGTTACCGCAGCCCATGTGAGAACGCAAGCCAAGTCCGTTTCCGTTTCCAATGCCAGCTCCGTGGCCGATACCAGATCCGTTTCCTAAGCCCATTCCGTTGCCTAGTCCCATTCCGTTGCCTAGTCCCATGCCGTTGCCAAAGCCCATTTTTGCTCGGCATGTCATGCAACGCTTGCCGTCTCTGCCACAGCCGAAACGACCGCAGCAATCTGCTCCAGCAGCGTCGACAATTGGCACCTGTTGATTTAAGGCAGTTTGCATAACCCCACCCTGCATCATTCCAGCAAGACGAC
>JAAEMV010000080.1 GCA_024225195.1 Planctomycetaceae bacterium
AAACGATCCGACGTTTTGGGTAGTCGTAAACAATACTTTCCCATCGTTCTCCTTCAATCGGTGAGAACTCAGTCTCGCCATTCGGTGCCAAGAATTTTCGTTTTCTTAGTCTTTCGTTCAAGAATTTCGCCGCGAGTCGCCGCGCTTCGTTCTCCGCCAGAATATGGATGACCTGGTTTTTGTCCTTTTGCGTGTCCTGCGGCACCATCTTTTCTGCCGCGCCGTCGCCAACGTTCGTCGACTGCGGAGCGCTCTCGTTGCTGGAACAGCTCGCAAGCCCAATCAGGCTGAACAGGATGATGCATTGGGAGATAGATTTCGACATGGCAGCTAACGGCAAGGATGACCGTGCCGGCGATCATCGTAAATTACCAATAGTCTTTATGACCTGCCAAGACCGGCTTCTCGGCTATGGTCCATCCGCTTGTTATACGACCTACATCTTGTAGGTTACAACAATATCGCATCCAATTTTATTAGCGAGAGCATCTGGTATATGACGGTGCCAATTCTGCGTCGGTTCGTCAGGAATCTGGTCAGAGATCTCAATCAGTTTGTATGCAATGTCTCTCAATTCTGATTTAGTTACCGCAAGAGTTACTTCTCCCATTTGAAGCAAGCCGGAATCATCTAATTCGGCTTTCATTCGTCCAAATACCACGCTCCATCTCCGAGTAATTCCAGATTTGTTATGTTTACCTTGTTCGGCCTTCCCGGTTCAGTAGCGAATCAGGAAAGACGTCACTTGCAACGCCAATCACCAAGTATTCTTCGAATGCGAGTTTCGTTGAACCGTATTCTTGCCAAATGCTTTGGCAGTTTGAATCCCATAAAGTCGCCCAAAACAAGATTTCAGTTTTGGGCGTTACCTGTCCGTCTTGAACCAAAAA
>JAAEMV010000081.1 GCA_024225195.1 Planctomycetaceae bacterium
AAATCCTTTTTTTACAGCAGTCGCATGTCATCCTGACATTTGTCGTCGCAGCTTGGTGTCGGGTTTTCTCAAATGCCGTAGTGTGTCTGAAGTAGTTCTTGCCAACGATTCTGAGATTTTAATATTAACTCAATAAGCTCTCTGACCGCCCCCGAACCACCCTTGGCAGTTGTCGTAATATGAGCGACTGATTTTAATTCAGCAGCACCATCGGCAACCGTGGCAGCTAGGCCTACCTTTGACAACAGGCCGAGATCGGATAGGTCGTCGCCGATATAACAAACCTGATCAAGGGTTAGCCCTAACTCCTCAATGACCTGTAACCCAACAGGTAACTTGCTTTCAGACCCCTGCCTGACAATTTCAACTCCCAGTTCCACCATTCTGATCTTCACAATATGGGAGGAGCGAGCGGTGATGATCCCGAATTGATGACCGGACCGTTGCCATAATTTAATTCCCATCCCGTCGCGAACATGGAAAGTTTTTGACTCGATTCCTTGGTTGTCAAAACTAAGGTCGCCGTTCGTTAGCACTCCATCCACATCCGACAGAATCAGACGGATTGGTTGCATCCTCTGATCGATTTTCATTTACGCCAGCCATCTTGCAAAGTTCAATAATTTCAATCTGTTAGGTTATCTTAGAAGCCTATCGCGGAGCAATGTTGGAAGCGTTACTTGGAACGCTAGCACTTTCGTTTCTCTGGGGCGATTTCGGTGCTGTGTTGGGTGCGAAATTGCTTTCGACTAGGTCGTTAGGCAGTTCGTGCGAACACAAAGATGCAGTCAAATGTCAGCTCAAGCTGATTAAATTGCGTTAACCGATTTTCAAAAACGGCCCTGAACTGACGATATCGCTCTTTCCCGAGCAACCCGGCACTGCGATTGGATGATGCATTGGTGGCACCAAGGTTTCGAATGCCTCGCAATAAATCGTCGACCGAATGATAAATGAGTTGCCGGTTTTCACGCTTGATCGTGATCGCTTCAAAATTCAGATCTTCGAGTAGGTGTTCAATGGTTTTTGGGTTTTCGAACTGGTGAATGCGGTCGGAAGAATCTCCAATCTCTTTCCAGGCATTTTGAATTTCGACAAAGGTAGCTGGGCCAAAGGTTGACAGTAAGAGGTTGGCATTCGGTTTTGCGATACGAGCAATTTCTCCAATCGCCTTGGCCGTATCGCACCATTGAATGGCGGCATTTGAGAAAATGACATTGGCGAACGCATCGGGCAGCGGTGTGGATTCGAGGTCGCAGCAAATGAAATTCATTTGCGGGGCCTTTTGACGTGCCATTTCGATCATTCCAGGAGCGATGTCGATCGCGGTCATTTCGAATTTGCCAGATTTTGCCAATTGTTTAAGTGGCCAGCCGGTTCCGCAACCGAGATCAACAAGTGTCCCCTGAGAGTGTTCAGGGATGGCATCAATCAGGACGCTTGCCATTTCATTTTGAAGTTGCGCAGCAGTATCGTAAGTCGTTGCAGCACGGCTGAATTGGCGGGCGATTTGATCTTTGGCAAGTTTCATAGTTCAGTTTTGGAAAATCGTGTTAGGGCTTCAATGTACCCTTTTGGAGATTCCAGAAAAGGTATGTGCCCTGTTTCCATCTCAATCAACGAATGTGGTGAAGTCAAATTTTCGTTCAGAAAGTGGCTTGCTTCGATGGGCACGAGCGGGTCGTTTTTTCCAGCAACGATTTGGGTGTCGATAGTTAGATGGGGTAACTGATCTCGCAGGTCAGTGTTGGCAAGGATTGTCAGACCGTTTTGAAGTACTGTCACTGACGGGATGTGGCGAGTGACTAATTGAGACGTTAAGTCTTTTGCCATTTGACGAGAAGCCCTTTGCTCCGCTCGATCAGCTTTGTAGAGTTGGAGTCGTAAAAATGACTTCAGTGCTTTGGTATAATCTCCACGGAAACTGGTCGCGAGTTTATCAAACGCTTCTTTCTGAACGCCGCATTTCCAGTCATTTCCGACGAGGAAACGCGGTGTCGTCGAAATCAATTGAAGCTTACTGATTCGTTCTGGATGGGTCAGGGCGGCATTGAGTGCAATGGTTCCGCCAAACGACCATCCCACCCAGACCGCTTGCTCGGGTGCTTGGTTTAGGACGTTCTCGGTGATTTCAGTCAGCGACATTTCCTGGTGTGACGGATGTGGACTGCCGTAACCAGGGAGGTCGATGATGTGGAGCTCAAATTCAGATTCGAGTTCGGGAACGAGAGCATCCCAGATTGCAGCGTTAACACCCCATCCGTGAATCAGCACAAGTGGGACTGTCATTGGTCGGTCTCCGTAAGTGTCCGCATGGCGTCGGAGCTAAGTGCAGCGATCAGTTGATCCAGATCGCTTTGGTGGTGCTCACATGAAATCGTAATTCGGATTCGAGCGGTACCTTCAGGGACGGTCGGGGGTCGGATGGCAGTGATCCAAAGCCCGTGCTGTTGGAGTAGACTGGTTGCTTGAAGTGCGGTTTCCGAATCGCCAAGCAAGATCGGCTGGATTGCCGTTTTTGAATCAAGTAACTTCAGGGGAAGATCGCCGACGGCTTGTCGAAAGTAATGAATGTTCGCATTTAATTTTTCGCGACGTTCCGGTTCAGTTTGGAAAATTTGAATAGCTGCCCGCGTCGCTGCTGCGATCGAAGGGGGCAGGGCAGTCGTATAAATGTAAGATCTAGCACGTTGGATAAGTGAGTCAATGTAAACGGCATCGCCTGCAATAAAGGCTCCGAAGCTACCGGCCGCTTTTCCAAGTGTGCCTAGCATTAACACTCCGCCGCCGACGCCAATCCCATGCTGCTCGAGCGAGCCGGCTCCGGTTTCTCCAAGCACTCCAAAGCCATGGGCGTCATCGATGAGGAGGAGGGTTTCGGTTTGGCGGCAGATTTCCGTGAGTTCATGAAGCGGGGCCTGATCGCCGTCCATGCTAAAGACCCCATCGGTGGTCAGGAGTTTTTTGTTGGCATTGGATTTCAGGAGGATAGTTTGGGCATGGGCAAAATCGAGGTGGCGATATCTTTTTAAGTTCGCCTCACAAAATCTACCGGCATCAATCAGAGAGGCGTGGTTCAAGCGGTCTTGTAGAACTAAGTCTCCTCTTTCGAGAAAGGTCTGGGGGACTGCGAGGTTCGCCATGTATCCAGTGGAGAATGCAATTGCTTTCTCCGCCCCCACAAACGCGGCTAGTTCATTCTCCAATTGCTGATGTATGTCCTGATGCCCACAGATCAGATGGGATGCTGCAGCGCCGGTGCCGCGTTTCTGAATCGTGTCGGTCGCAGCAGCGGCAAGCGCGGGATGGTTGGCAAGTCCGAGATAATCGTTGCTGCAGAAGTTCAGATAGGTTTTGCCGTTAACTTTTAACTCGCGCCCGACCGCGTCTTGGGTTGCCTGCCGTTCCCGCCAGGTGTTTGCCGTCACTCGGCTTCGGTGTTGTTGAATTAGTTGTTCACGCCAGGGCATATTCGAACTACCGAATTGAGGAGGGTTTATCTCAAGGCTTTTCGGGGTGTCCGTCTTAACCGTGCTGGCAACCGCACGATCCTTCGTCCTGGTTTGACTGGCAGGAACCGGTTGATTCACTGGGCACCTCCGACGTGGAACTGTTGATGCCCAGTCGACGGAATAGTTCGCGGTCATGATTGACGGTGGCGTTGCCGGTAGTCAGTAATTGATCGCCATAAAATAATGAATTCGCACCTGCCATGAAGCACAGCGCTTGCATTTCGTCATTCATTTCTTCACGTCCAGCGGATAGTCGGACGTAAGATTTTGGCATCAGAATTCTGGCGACAGCAATGGTTCGGATGAAGTCAAAGGAGTCGATATTTTCGAGATCTGCTAACGGGGTACCAGCAATTTTCACCAAGTTGTTTATTGGAACGCTCTCTGGTGGCGGATCGAGATTGGCGAGCGTGGTCAATAAGCCCACCCGATCGTTTTGCGATTCTCCCATGCCAACGATGCCGCCACAGCAAACTTTCATGCCGGCTTGTCGGACATTTTCGAGAGTCTCAAGGCGGTCGTCGTAGGTGCGTGTTGAGATGACCTCCCCGTAATACTCAGGAGACGTATCAAGGTTGTGATTGTAATAATCCAGTCCTGCCTCGTTTAGTTTGTCTGCGTGCTCTTCGGTTAGCATTCCAAGGGTAGCACACGTCTCGAGCCCGAGTGCCTTGACTGCAGCGACGGCTTCGGCAACGGCAGCGATGTCGCCGTCTTTTGGGCTTCGCCAGGCCGCACCCATGCAAAACCGTCCAGCGCCGTTTGACTTGGCTTTTTTGGCAGCTTCAACGATTTGGTCGACTGGCATGAGACGTTCGGTTTTGAGGCCGGTTTTATAGCGAGCGCTCTGCGGGCAGTAGGCACAATCTTCGGGACATGCTCCGGTCTTGATACTAAGAAGGCTGCTTAGCTGGACATGATTGGGGTCATGGTGTGTTCGGTGGACCGTTTGGGCTTGGGATACCAAGTCCATAAACGGCAGGGCAAAGAGTTCCGCGACCGTCTCACGCGTCCAGTCTTGTTGTGAGTTTTCGGGGGCAGTTTGAGTGGTTTGTGTCATTGATGATTCCGTGTGATTCAGCCTGATGCCTACAGTATAACCCAACTCTGCTAGTACGCGGGATAGGAGTAAGGCTGGGAAATGGACGATATTTACCGCAATTTTGGGGGAGTTTTTCGCAACTCCAACCGTGGGTGCCAGCACTTAACGAGTTGCGAGCTCAATTCCTTCGGTCGCAATTTTTGCTAAGTGATTGATTTGTTCGCGATCGATGACATAGGGCGGCATCAAGTAGACCACGTTACCAATTGGCCTGAGAAGGCACTCATTTTTCAAGCCGTGTTGGTAGACTTTGAGGCCGCGTCGCTCTTGCCAAGGGTAGGGGACGCGATTTTTTTTGTCACTCACCATTTCGGCCGCCAGCACCATTCCGGTTTGTCTCACTTCGGCGACATGCGGATGGTCATTCAAATGGGCAAAGGCCTCGCCCATGAATTTCGCGGTCGTTTGGTTTTCTACAATAGTGTTTTCCGACTCAAACATATCCAAAGTAGCTAAGGCAACGCCGCAGGCCAGCGGGTTTCCAGTATAGCTATGCGAGTGGAGGAAGGCTCTTAAGGTTTCATAGTCATCGTAAAACGCATCGTAGACAGCCTGCGTTGTCAGCACCGCTGAGAGGGGGAGGTACCCGGCGGTCAATCCTTTGCCTACGCAAAGAAAGTCGGGTGAGATTTCGGCCTGCTCGCAGCCAAACATAGTTCCGGTCCTGCCAAATCCAACCGCAATTTCATCTGCAATCAAGTGGACGTCGAACTCATCACATAGTTTCCGAAGTTGCCGCAGGTAGACCGCGTGATACATTCGCATATTACCGGCACATTGAATCAAGGGTTCAATGACAACGGCGGCGATAGTCTCGTGATGTTGTTCGAGTTCACATCGCATTGAGTCAAGTTTTCGCAGCGAGTATTGCTCCCAGGATTCTTGTTCTTCTCGATGGAAGCAATCCGGGGATTCGACCGTTCGGCATGTCATCAACAGGGGTTCGTATGTTTCCTTGTAGAGTGCAACATCGCCGACCGCTAAAGCACCAAAAGTTTCGCCATGGTAGCTATTGGCTAGATTGACGAATTGAGTTTTTTTAGGCTTCCCTTTATTTTTCCAATAATGGAAACTCATTTTCAGTGCGATTTCTACGGCGGAGGATCCGTTGTCACCATAGAAGACGCGTTTCAGTTTTTCCGGCGTCATTGCCACGAGTCTCTCGGCAAGACGAATTCCTGGTTCGTGACTAAAGCCGGCGAAAATGACGTGTTCAAGTTGATTGGCTTGCTCTGACAAAGCAGCATTAATCGTGGGGTTGGAGTGGCCAAAAATATTTACCCACCAAGAACTGATTGCATCGATATAGCGATTGCCATCAAAATCGTGCAGCCAAACCCCTTTCCCGTTTTTAATGGGGATCAACGGATAAGACTCATGGTCTTTCATCTGAGTGCAGGGATGCCAAAGCACGGCAAGATCGCGTTGCATTAGCTCTTTGTTGTTTTCTGATTTCATGCGCTTATTCGGCTGATTCATGTCTGGCTTTTGTAGTGATTCGGAATGCTATTACTCTTTTGGCTCGAAGCAGTTTCCGAGGAATTCCGATCATCCTAATCCAAGAGGTGCGGTGCCGTAAATAATCAGAACAATGTCTCTTGGAATTGAACGATTACCAACGCATCTTCATGAAGTTATTTGCGAGCTTATGGTCAAGTTGGTGGCTAGGACAAACCGTCCGCGCGAGCTGGTCTCGCCGGTGACGGACGTTGGATTGTTGCCTCAACTGTTCAAGCGGGAGCAAAGCGATCCTGTAGTGCTTGAACCTGCATCTCCTGAGTTCGCAGCGCTAGAAGACCCTGAACCGCGGCTTCGCACGCCTGAATGGTGGTGATACAAGGGATGCCGTGTTGAACGGACGTTGCCCGGATGGTGCCTTCGTCGGTCCGTGCCCCTTTGCCACTTGGCGTATTGAAAATCAGATCAACGCCTTCGTTCTTCATGTGGTCAATCAGGTTGGGGTGACCTTCGATAATTTTCTTAACATGCTGAACTGGAATGTCTGCTTCTTCAATGCGTTTAGCTGTCCCCGATGTTGCGAGGATGGTGTATCCCATTTCATGGAGGTCTTTGGCAATGTTTACCGCCCGGTCTTTGTGACGTGAACTTACACTCACGAAGACGCGGCCAGAGTTGGGGATCGTCACGCCCGCTGCTAATTGGCTTTTCGCAAAAGCGATTGGGAATGTGTCGGCGATTCCCATGACCTCACCGGTCGATCGCATTTCAGGCCCGAGGACAATGTCGACTCCGGCAAATTTGCGGAATGGAAATACACTTTCCTTGACCGATACATGTGAGGGCAGTGGCTCTGAGGTAAGTCCAAGTTCGGTCAGTTTTGCACCGGCCATGACTTTGGCGGCAATGTTAGCGACGGGAACGCCGGTTGCTTTGGCAACGAAGGGAACAGTCCGGCTGGCTCGCGGGTTTACTTCAAGGACGTAGACGTTCATTTGATCGTCTTCCTTTTTTACCGCGAACTGGACATTCATCAAACCGATGACGTTGAGATGTTGAGCCATCGAGACAGTTGCGGCTCGAATTTCGTCAAGTGTTTCTGTACCGAGAGAGTACGGTGGAATTGAGCATGCGGAATCTCCGGAATGGACTCCGGCTTCTTCGATATGCTCCATGATTCCGACGACGACGACGGTTTCACCATCACTTATGCAGTCGACATCGACTTCGATCGCGTCTTCGAGGAACTGATCAATTAGTACTGGTTGTCCGGCAGAAACAATGAAGGCTTCCAATACGAACCGTTCAAATTGGGATTTGTCGTAACAGATCTCCATCGCTCGGCCGCCAAGAACGAAACTTGGTCGAACGAGTACAGGGTAGCCAACATTTGAAACTTCTTGTCTCGCTTCATTCATGGTGCGAGCAATTCCATTGGCGGGCTGTTTTAATTTCAGTCGGTTCAATAGTTGCTGGAACTGCTCACGATCTTCCGCTGCGTCGATCGTGTCGACGCTGGTTCCGATGATCGGCACGCCGGCGGTAGAGAGAGCTCTGGCTAGATTGAGGGGAGTTTGTCCACCAAATTGAACAATCACACCATCGGGTTGCATGCGATCACAAATGTTGAGAACGTCTTCGACAGTCAGCGGTTCGAAAAACAGCAGGTCGCTGGTGTCATAGTCAGTGGAAACCGTTTCCGGATTGGAATTGACCATGATCGACTCGATCCCCATTTCACGCAGTGCAAAACTGGCATGGCAACAGCAATAGTCGAACTCGATCCCTTGTCCGATTCGGTTGGGGCCTCCTCCGAGGATCATGATTCGCGGTTTATCTGTTTTGGGTGGAGTTTCGTCTTCCTGCTCGTACGTCGAATAATAATATGGAGTATAGGCTTCGAATTCGGCAGCACAGGTGTCAACGGATTTGTAGGTGGCGATGACTCCTAGCGACTTTCGTATTTCCCGAACCTCGAGTTCATTCGTGTCCCAGATGTGAGCCATTTGTCGATCGGAAAAGCCAAATTGCTTGGCCAGTTTCATTGATTCCGCATTCATCTCGCTTAACTGGACTGAGCGAAGATATTCTTCCATCTCAATAATGCCAACGAGATGTTCAAGAAACCAAACATCGATGTTGGTCAACTCGTGAACTTCGTCGACGGTGAATCCACTTTTGAAGGCGTAACGCAGGTACCAGGGACGTTCCGAGTTGGGAATCGAGAGTTTCGACCGGATGGTGTCTCGGTCGGGTTGTTCGTCGGTCCCCCAGAGATCTTTGCTGTCACAGCCGAATCCAAAGCTTCCAACTTCCAGACCCCGAAGTGCTTTTTGGAATGACTCTTTAAACGTCCTTCCGATTGCCATGGTTTCCCCGACACTCTTCATCTGAGTCATCAGAGTCGAGTCGGCTTCAGGGAATTTTTCAAAAGTAAATCGGGGGATTTTGGTTACGACATAGTCGATGGTAGGCTCAAAGCAAGCTTTGGTTTCTCGAGTGATGTCGTTGGGGAGTTCCCAAAGTTTATAGCCAACGGCCAGTTTCGCAGCTATTTTCGCGATTGGGAATCCAGTCGCTTTCGATGCCAGTGCGCTCGACCGGCTAACTCGAGGATTCATTTCGATGACGATCATTCGTCCGGTGTCAGGGTTGGTGGCGAACTGGATGTTCGAACCGCCTGTTTCGACTCCGATCTCACGAATGACGGCGATACTTGCATCCCGCATGCGCTGGTACTCTTTGTCAGACAAAGTTTGCGCAGGGGCCACCGTGATTGAGTCACCGGTGTGGATTCCCATCGGATCAAAGTTTTCAATCGAGCAAATGATGACAACGTTGTCATCGGTGTCTCTCATCACTTCCATTTCGTACTCTTTCCAGCCGATGATGGATTCTTCGATCAAGACTTCATCGGTGGGGGATTGGTCAATTCCGCGGCGAACGAGGAGATCGAACTCATCTTTGTTGTACGCAATGGCAGATCCACTTCCACCCATTGTAAAACTTGGGCGGATCAAACAGGGCAGGCCAACTTTTTCCATGACAGTTCGGGCTTGTTCCACCGTCGTCACGGTCTCGCCAATGCAGATATCAAGACCAATGTTGTTCATTGCTTGTTGGAAGCGGTCTCGATTTTCAGCTTTGTCGATGACGTCGGCATCGGCACCGATCATTTCAACGCCATACTTTTCAAGGATTCCGTGTTCAGAGAGATCCATTGCAAGGTTGAGCGCGGTTTGGCCACCGAGTGTTGGAAGCAGTGCGTCCGGTTTTTCTTTGGCGATGATTTTTTCTACAATGCGCCATTCCAATGGCTCAATGTACGTCCGGTCGGCCGTGCCGGGATCAGTCATGATCGTGGCGGGATTGGAATTAACGAGGATTACCTCGTACCCTTCTTCACGCAAAGCCTTGCAAGCCTGAGTGCCAGAATAGTCAAATTCGCAGGCTTGGCCGATAACGATCGGTCCCGAGCCGATCAACATGATTTTTTTGATATCGTCGCGTCGTGCCACACTATTCCCTTGTTGTGGGGGGTAGGCGAAAAATGCCTCGGTTTACAAAATTTCCCAAGCGTACCAATCGTCCACGTTTTATCAAGGTGCGGCACCCGAGAAACTGGTGAAAAAAATCGGGATTCAGCGAACAGAATCCCAGATTTTTTAATTGGAAACCGCTGATTTGTTCGCTGAGAATTTAATTGGGGAAATTTTGTATAGAACCAAAAACACGCGAACTAGCGAAAGGGGCAAACTGGGTTGGCGGCCTGAGGTGCGATACGCCTAGGTAGAGGCGGCAAATACCGCCCAAGCGGTTGTTACATCCACAGGATAGAAGTCTACGACTACCGTTTGCGAGGTCGCGGAGGGAGATCGTAATCGGGGTTATAGAGTTTGATTGATTTCAGAAATTTAGCGGGAATAAATGCATCATAATTCTTCTCGATCATGATGCAATTTAACTGGTAAATCCTCGGGCCGACCGCAAATACCCTGGAGGTAACAATGAATGGTTCTTTATTTCGAGCGAATCGGTAAACGTACTGCAAGCCGGGGTTACCATCGAGGGATACGCCTAAAGGGTTTCGGGGCATACCAACTTCCTCGGGCGGCAGTAAATTTCCAAGTACATTGAAAACGCTACCGTTGACGACTCCCTGAAGTGCCTTGTTAGTTGCCTGCCGGTCAGATGGTTCTTCGTGTAGGTCGTGGTAGGAAAAGGTGAAGGTGATCTCGCCCTCGAGTGCCGAGCAAACAAAGATTCGGACTTTGATCGGTGGCTTGCCTTCGAGTGGTGAAAAACTCCGTTCGACGTAGAGGGGTTTTTTCGGCAGCATAAAAGAAGCGCGAGCTCCTGAAGGGCGATGTGTTTCCCACTGGCTCAATTCTCCCTGAAACTCCTGGCCAGCCAAACTGGATATGCCGTTGCAAATAAAGAGAAACAGGCAGCTGGCCAAGATCCTGGTCAAAGAAGCTGTTGGGAAATCTGATATCTTGTTTGAAATCATTGAGAAATGTTGGGCACGAGTTGAAACAATGGATCCTTCAGGCGTTACGACAAGCGACGCTACCTGAGTTTAATCGAAGGTGTGGAATTTGCATCGACTTATGGGCCAGAATTGATAATTCAGGGAAATCAACAGTCGCAAATCTCGGTCAGGCCAGCAATTTAGACGTTGAGGCAGATGAAATATTGTCTAGATCCGGCGGTTGGCTGACGCGTTGGCGAACCCGAGATTACTGAACGCCGGCAGAGCGATTCCGCTCTTCGATTGCATCGAGAAGGTCAGCCAGCACTTGGCGGCTTTCCTTCGGCTCGTCGCTGCTTGCCTGATAGCGATCGTACTGCAGTTGCACGTCGGCGGCCGTTAGCAGTGTTCCGCCTCGTTTGACCGACTTTGCGAATGCTGCAGCGGCAACTTGCCGTTCATCTAAAGGAAGTGCAGATTGGCTGGCAAAATCAACTAAAATTCGTTGCGAGTCGGGCGTGCCGAGGCTTCCAAGTAACGCACTGGCGTCCGCAGCAAATCCGGGAACGTATAATAGCTTTGCCAGTTGAGTCTGTTCTCGAGGACTGAGTCGGTAAAAGTAATATCGGTCGCGATCGCTGGAGATTTTTGCGAGCCATTGCATCGCAAAAGCTCCATGCCGACGGCGGTCGAAATTAGAGACTTTCCATGGTTTGATGCGATCGTCGAGCCGCTTAACATGCGTAGCGATTAAATTGGGCTGAAGCGAAAATGGGATTGCTGTGAACAGAGGATCATTCTGAAGTTGAATCGACGTTCGACGCCCCCGATCCGCATCGCGGTAAAGGAGTGCAATTGGCAACCGTCGGGTACGCCAGTCAGTTCTCAATTGTTGAATGAGATTTCCAAAGCTGGGATTGTCCAGCGTGTCGGTGACCACGAGGACTTCAAGGTCGGGATCGGTAGTAGCCGCTTGGAAGAACTCGCGACTGGAGCCAGCGGAGTTTCCGTAAAGACCAAGTGAGAGCATGGTTGCTGCGTAATTCTGAGCCAATTCTTCGCGGTTGTGTCCGATTAAACCGGAAGGACGATTTTCACTTTGGGCCAGAAAGACAGCAAGTTTAACGAGGTAGCTATTACCTGCAAAAGCTTTTTGAGGGTCGATCGATGCGATCGCCTGCATCGCGGCGAACTGAAGATACCTGTCGCCGAATACAATTGCGTCGATGAGTTCAGAAGGCTGCCCCGCAGTTGCGGAGAGCGAAGATTCGTTTCCGATTTTTTCAAGTAATTCGCAACAGGCGATGGCGGCCGGTACGAGTTCTAGTTTCAGTGCTTCTCCGAGGACAGCTCGGGTTTCCTCTCGGGTGATCCCGAGGGTCTTTTGGATCAGCTCAACATTAGTTTTTTTACTTGGACCGACAAGTCGTTTGGCAGCTTCAAGCTGAGTCAGCAGATATAATTCTCGATTTCGATCGAGGGCTGGATTGATCTCATAAAGGTCTGCGGCACGTCTGGCGGCCGTCACTCGCGTTGCGGTGAGGTGATCCATTTCGGATGAGATCATCTTTTTCTTTTGATTGTCCCAATACCAGATTGTGACAGAACTAAGGACGGCACCATCAACAGGTCGTTTACCTGTGAGAAACTCTCGAGAACGGCGGTACAGTCGTTCTTCAATGATCGCGGGATCATAACCGAATTCTGTACGGTCCAGCGAATTGAGTGCGATTGCTTTGAGGGAATTTGGAACGTTGGGCGAGAGGTAGGCTCGCATCATGACATCGAGTGATTCAGAGGTGCGGTAGTATCCCAATGCTCGAAGTGCTTCGGCTTGAACCTGGATATCGTTGGCTCGGGCGGCGGCAAGAAGTGGCCCCTGTGCATGGATTCCCATGCTCTTCAAAGCGCCGCGGATTCCGGGGAAGTCCGCAACACGATCTTTCTGGGCAAAGACTTCCAACAACTGAGCAACGGCAGGTTCGCCCAGACGCCGAAGTTTCCGGAAGGCTTCTGAGCGGACTGAAATGTCGGGGTTGTTGAGCGTTTTGATAAGGTCATCAATCCGTGCTGGAGAATTGGCGACAGCCTGAGAAGCT
>JAAEMV010000082.1 GCA_024225195.1 Planctomycetaceae bacterium
CCTAGCCTGGATAGCTCAATACAAGCTGGCTCAACGAAAAAAACAGGGTAGCGAATCCCCGCTCCCCTGTTGTCCGAATTTCGCTAAAAGTTTTGGGTTATCTTTGCCCACCCGGAAAGAGTCGAGTGAATCCATTGACGAAGCCATTGACCGAAAAGACATCGTTCGGATTTTTGCTCAAAACCAAAAGATTCCCCTCAATCAATCCGTCATGCTGGAAATGGTTATCGCCGGAGCCTAAAACTGCCCGAACACTCCCATTAATCTCAGCATTTACGCCGATTAAGAATGTGTCATGGCCATGGAACCCCCGAAAGTACAGATTGTCAGTGTGGGTGCCATTCGTAACGACGCGATTATCACCGTTTCCCAGTACTAAACTGGAATAATGAGTAGTAGCAGTTTCAGAAAATACAATGGAGTCAACGCCATGCCCGGCAGAAACAAACAAATTTCGGACCGTTCCATTCAAAAACAGTTCGTTTGGCAAATTTTGTGAGTGCCCAAGATCCACGGCAACGGTTCTCACACTCGACTCCGCCGTCAGTCGAATCGTATCGGCATGGTCTCCGCCGCGGTAATAAAAGTTATTGGTAACTTCACCAGCAACATTGACAACGTTTTTGCCGTGCCCAAGGTTGACCTGCAGATATCGTGTACTCGCGCCTTCAGCAAGACGAACGATATCGTTCTGATGGCCACCCGAAACGTAAAGGCTTTGTGCGACATGTCCAGCGACGTTTACTTCGTTGCTACCTGACTCCATGATCGCGCCAACGAAATTAACATTTGCCAATGGACCAATGCTCAGTACGTCATCACCACCGCCGCCACGAAGGCGAATTCGATTCGCATTTTCACTGACATTGATTACATCGCTGCCGCCATGCAATCTTGCATATACGATTCCAGTAGTTTCCACATTTACATTTACAGTGTCTACACCATGGCCACCATGATAATCGACTCGCCCAATCGCCTGCTCACCCTGAACATTGAATTCATTTTCACCACCACCTAACGCGGCAAAAACACCATCGATTACCTCACTGTGTAGATTTACGTTAACGGTATTGCTGTCGGCGTTGTGACGGTCGAGCGAAACCCAGATTCGATTCACGCTTTCGAATGAACCAAGTGAAACGCCGTCATCGGAAACATCAAAAGTATCCGTACCGGTCGCCTCTATATTTACCAATCCGTCTGCATTGCCAACAACATGTAACACCCCAAGATGGTTGACATTTGCGACCGCCGTCAGACAGAGACGGTCTTCGAGATTCTGATATTCCAGTCGCCGCCGCTTACGTGTTAACAATCCCATTTTCAATACTTCCTGATGAAAACTATTGTATGTAATACGCGTCCGCCATGAACGTGTCTAAGCCTCGCCGTTTTTAATTCCGTTATTCTGGCCCTAAACATTCTGGCCCTAAACATTCTGGCCGTAAACATTCTGGCCCTAAACATTCTGGCCCTAAACATTCTGACCAGCCGATATTCTTGATCTCCAATCCGCTTTTACCCGTGCCAATTAAAGCCAAGAAAACGTGTGTTATGAAATCGATTTCGATTTGACCCGAATTCTTATGCAAACTTTTGTGTTTGTCAAATTTCGCCGACCACCAATCCAGCACACCGAGTTTCTTTTGCATTAAGCGTTTCGCTAGGCACTTCAAATCAGTGCCTAAGGCCTAGCTTAGATTGCAAAAATTCGATACCGACTTTTCAATGCCAGAAGCCCCTACCCTCGGTCGAACCACCTATCAAAAGAACTGGCCATTGTCTCCTTTGGCCATACACTCGGTAACCAACACATCAGGACAGCAATTGCCAAAAATTTTCAAAAACCTGTTAGATCCCGTTTTCAATCGGTACCAGACCTGAACCGCTTCATTTGCCCCTTTTTCAATATTTATTGGAGTCCGGGATCAACCATACGGCACGTTAACCAATGAGAGACGTTTGCTGGACCCTATATTTAAAAACTGCGAGGCTTGGGAATAATGCAGACTTCTTCATGTCTCAGAGGCTACGCTTATCGACAGCTTCTAAATCCTCTATAATTTTGTTGGCAGTTCAGGACTGATTTCCTCCTCAACTAATTGGCGGCAGCTCTCGGATCCGTCAGGTTCGTTGCCGTCATTTGATATAACTTCAGCGGATATTTTTTTTCATGACGCGTCTTAGCCAATCTCCGTTTGATGAAGACGACGCGGACTCAGTGTTGGGCCAAGGCTCTCAGCGAAACGACACTCTTAGCGTTCAACCCAACTCTGCTCGGCAGGTCAATCGCAGCAAAGCTCCCGGTCAATCATCATTTACGCTGACGACGTTATTTCAGATCGTCACCGGTTGTTGCGTATTTTTCGCTGTCCTTCAAGCATCTCCACTCTTCGCAATTCTTGGGACCATTATCCTAACGCCCGCCATTGTCCGCACCGCTATTGCATCGGATGTCTATCTTCAAAAAGGTATCCGGTTCACTGTGTACCAGCGCTTTCGATATTTCTTTGAGTCGACGGGACTCACTGTCGTATCTCTTTTCTTTTCCGCCGCGGCATTCTCGATCATCAGTCTTTGTTTTGGACTTTTTAGCGCTATTTTCGCGGTTCTAATGGGTCTTCCCTCGATGGCTCAGGACATCGCTTTTGTTGGCACGGTGTGCGGCATGATTTGGGGAGGCACTGCAGGCCTAATCGTGTTTGGTTGGTGCATTCGGAATTGGTACACAGTCGCCGCCATCGAAGCCTACGAGGAGAAGCTTTCCAACCCTGAAACCGTCAACTGAGTTTCATTTCCTAAGTGCTTCTAGTAACTTCCGCCCCAACAACCCCAAGCACCAATAAAAAAACGATTCCCAAATTTCTTCGGGAATCGTCTTATTAAATCCAATTGCAGGCTACGTTTACAGATCGCCAAGCTTACCACTGATGAGCTTGATGAACTCTTCGTTTGTTTTGAAACGTTCCAACTGACGGGTCAGTTGCTCCATCGCTTCGACATGATGCATTGTCGTTAAGGTTCTTCTCAGCATCGTAACAGCACTTAAAGTGTCAGGAGACAGCAACAATTCCTCACGCCGAGTTCCCGACTGCGAGATGTCAATCGCTGGCCAGACACGACGATCAGCCAATTTACGATCGAGAACAAGTTCCATATTTCCAGTCCCTTTGAACTCCTGGAAAATGAGCTCATCCATTCGACTCCCCGTATCAACCAATGCCGTACCGACGATGGTTAAAGAACCACCTTCCTCGAACGCTCTGGCAGAGGAGAACAATTTTTTGGGTATATCCATCGCTTTAATATCGACACCACCCGACATCGTTCTTCCGGTATTTCCAACCCATTTATTAAAGGCTCGCGCCAAACGGGTGATGGAATCCATTAGTAAAAAGACATCCTGCCCAGCCTCAGCAAGCCGCTTGCAACGCTGAATCACTAACTGTGAAAGCCGGACGTGGCTCTCGATATCTTCATCGAGACTACTTGCGATAACTTCACCATTAACGTTCCGCTTCATGTCTGTAACTTCTTCAGGACGTTCGTCAATCAGAAGCACCATGAGTTTGGAATTTGGATGGTTCTCAGCAATGCCGTGAGCAATATGCTGCAGCATGATTGTTTTTCCACTTCTCGGTGGAGCTACGATCAACGCTCTCTGACCTTTGCCGAGGGGCGTCAAAAGATCCATGACCCGCGTGGTTAGCGGCATCGGCCCTGTCTCTAATTGATACCAAGAAACTGGGTTGATCGGAGTGAGCTTGTCAAAGCTCTTCACTTCCAAATACGCATCCGGCTCTAACCCATCGACTTCGAGCAGCTCTCGTAAACGAGGCCCCTGTTGCTTTCTTGCCGGTTGAACCATTCCTTTGATCATCACCCCGGCACGCAACTCATACTTCTCGATCATCGTTCCAGGAACAAACGGATCGCTTCTCTCACGAGAATAATTATTTTCTGCGCTTCTTAAAAAACCGTATCCGTTAGGATGAAGTTCTAAGAGGCCGATTCCTTCGCTTAGTTCTGCATCATCGAACTCGACCGGTTCATTACTTCGCTTTTGTCCGCCACGTCGGCCGCCACGAGAATTATTTTTCTGGCCTCTGTAATTGCCGTTGCGATTCCCGCCGCCCGAATTTCCACCGGAGCGACGACGCCGACTTGATCGACCGCCACCTCCTCCGCTGTTCCCACCGGAACGATTGTTATTGTTCGAAGAACCTCGATTCCGCCCGCGTTGGCGACCACCATCTGAGGAATTCGAACCCCCGTCTCCATCATTCCCGCCACTCGACGACGAATCACTTCGATCCGAATTGCCTTGAGAAGATTCACCACCGGAGGAAGCCTTTTTAGGCGACCGCCTAGGTCGGGATGGTTTAGATTCAGACCGAGAGTCGTCACTAGAAGTTGGGGAATCGTTTGCCGATGAACTTTTCGTACCGGAACGAGAACTTTTCTTTGCCATAAAGCACCTAATATTTGTCGTGCCGAAACGGCACCGAATGTCTGTTTAACTGTGGCCCTTAAAAACTGTGGCCACTGGAAACAGGAAACTTTTTACGGAGTTGAATCAAACGATTCTGTGAAAAAAACGCGACCTCAAGTAACAGAAATAAAGCGGTTACGAGTTCGAGGACGCTTCCTTTGCATGCTCAAATCAGTTCGTGCGATAGAGTTTGCTGCCATCCGAAACAACCAACTCGCTGAACAATGATCAAAGTTCTCTCAACCAATTACTCAGGTAAAGCAAACCGGCGACGACTTTGGTTTTTCAATGAAGCCAAAGAAAAATCCAAATCGAGCCATCACAGTGAAACCATCAGCCCTTGTGAGTTCCAAACTCGCATGTTTCAAATCAACAACGAAAGTCAAAGAGACATGCCAGAGAAAGATACCTGAATCCGTCAGGTAAAAGGGTTGAAATAAGTACCCCTGCATTAACCGTTCTCGCTGAAAACAGGCGAAAACTTGATCTGCTCAAAGTGTTGACGAAAGAGTGCATGCTGTCAAGCAGAAATTAAAAAATTACCCAATTTTCCATTCGCCACAGAATGCCGATATATATGCAAAATAAGTAATTTGAGAACTGAAAAACCCAAATAATCGGCAAGGTTTATTAACTTACTCACCCTTTAATGCCGATTCCGATGACATGTACCCGTGTTTTAACGATTACGTGTTGGACGTCACATCATGAAAATTAACCTTGTAACAACTATTCAGAAACCAGTTCTCTGGATTCCCTCTTTTACACGGTTAGTGACTGTCTCCGTTTTGGCTTCTCTATTCTTGACTTGCGCCTCAACTCAGGCTCAACAGACCATCCAGTGGGAAACTAAATTAGAGCGTGCTCAACAACTTGCCAAACAACAAAACAAATTGGTTCTTCTACACTTCACGGCCAACTGGTCCCGGCCTTGCCGGAATTTAGCTAACTTTGTGCACGCCGAATCTAGGGTACGCAGTGCTTTCCGTGAAAACGTCATCGCAGTCAAAGTTGACGTCGACCAAAACCCCGAACTCGTCGAACGATACGAGGTGCCGTCCGTTCCCTTTGAAGTCGTCTTAACGGCAGACAAGAAAATTGTTTCCAAGCGTAAAAGTCCCGACAATAGTTCCGCCTACTATAAAATGGTCACCGAGTGGGCAGTGCTTCTTAACGATGCCAATAAAGTGAATCATGCGATCGTCGATCTGCAAAACTTAGACACCTCACAAAAACAAAAATTCCAGGGACAGACGACTTCATTTTCGCCCACCGCGCCGAAACACTTAACACCAAGTCACTCACCCGAATCAGCAAGACTCAAGCGACGTTCGGAAAATTCAACCTTTGCCGCACCCAATCTGACGGGGCATCCGAACAGTGAACCGGCGAAGGATGACTTCTCAACAGGCGAAGCTCAACCATCCAATCCCGCCCCTCTCGGCCCCGCCTTACCTGCACATCAAGTACCCGAAAAAAACAGTGCTTTCAGCGGACCAAACTACAGAAAATTAGCATCCAAAGATCAGCAACAGCAGGGCTTTATTCAAGTTCCCACAGGCCAGGTAAAGAAGAACCCATTCTTCGTTGCTCCAACGAAGCCCTCCACACCTTTAGCCACAAACGTTGTCCCACCAAAGCCGAAACAACCAAACGATTCAAGCCCGCCAAAATTTAAGCTTCCTACACCAAAGCCGAATGCACCGACTGCGGGGTCGCAATTCACCTTGGACATGACTCCTAAGCCTCTTCCAATCAACAAACCAATGATGGACAACAAGAAGCTCACCAACAATGATTTCCGGCCTCCAAATCCTCCCCAACTCACTGATCGTCCACCGCTAAAACCTGCCAGCCCAAAGGTTAATTTGCCGAAGCCAAAATTTGAAAATCAATTCAAGCCTTCCAAAACAAACGTTAAGTCCCCAGCTATCTCTCCAAAAGAAATGCTCGCTGATTCGGCGAGCCCAGTGAAAAAATCCCCCGAAGGGAAACCGAACGCGTCGACAACTCCAGCCTATGCGTTAAGAGGGAAATGCCCCGTTTCATTACTTTCCAAGGGCAAATGGGTAAACGGAAATCCCCAATGGGGCTGCGTCCACCGAAACCAAGTTTACATATTTAGTTCAGAGCTGAATTTGACCCGATTCAAAGAAAACCCAGAAGCCTACAGCCCCATCTTGGCTGGCTTTGATCCCGTTGTCTTCCACGAAACTGGAAAACTAACAACCGGACTCCTCAACCATGGTGTGTTTATGGGAGAAGCTCCGAATCAACGAATCATCCTGTTCAGTGACGCCCAGACACGCACTCGATTCCAAACATCCCCAAAACAGTATCTGGAAACGGTGCGTCAGGCCATGGAACAAACGGATTCTGTCAATCGCTTCAGACGCTAGACTGCTCTTGAACGAAATCAAGTACCGGCATTGAGGGGTTTTGAACCCTAGGCGGCGCGTCGTTTTCGATTCGTTTCGATCCGCCGCAATCGCTGATTGCGTTTAAACTCCGCCAGTTCAATTTCAGACATCTTTTCACCAGTGTCCGGGTGGAATCCGGTCAATTCAGCTAACTCGACCTTTACCGCTGTGGTCAACATGTGATGCATCTTTTGCATCGCTTTGGTGACTGGGGCACCATCCATCACCCTGTGATCAAACGTCATCACTATCTTGCTGACGCCTTTCTTAGGAAATGGGTCCACTCCCAGGGTGGTAGTTGCCGGCCCCAAGTGATGCGAAACTCCGTAACATCCTTTATTCCCAGAAATACTCATTCCAAACGTGCCCATGTGACTGGCCCGCTTCTTAGGCCATAAATTAGCAAGTGCCCACCAGGCAAAACGACGGGCAAAACGAGGGGCTTTCGCGAAATTTATTTGGTGACGAAACTGCTTGATCTCAGCAATCGGCGCTCGCCGGTAATGATCGAACTGCTCTTGCAACTCGACTAATGTACTCTCCTCCGGTGAATTAAATCTCGCAAAAAAGAGACGTTCCTCACCCTCATATTCCCGCGCGATGGTCATCATGCAGACATTCTTGTCATGCTCGTAAAGATGGCTCCAAGGGAAACCGACATACGCACGACGGAGATTAGCATCGCGTTTGCAGACGATGGCATAAGCCTTCATGTAAAGGACGTTCCACGAAATCTTCGGGCGACTATGACGACGAAATTTTGCCACCAAGCCGGCATCTTGATCCGCGACGAAACCCGCAAGGGGAGTCTTATTGGCGACATGAATGATGTCTTCTACCAACCGCCGCCCGTTTGAGAACTTGATTCGTTTTCCCATCGTCCAATACCAGACATTTCAACCTTGATGCGCCGTTCTCGCTCTCAGTTTGCGAGCAGTCAGATCCATCTGACCAGTCTCAAATTTTTACATCTCACTGGTATTTCAACAAGCTCGCTTTTCCAATGAAAAAAACCAAGGAAAAAACCAAGTACAAAATCAACAAATCACGAGCAATGAGAAAGCTAGCACTAAAGCAACTGATTCACCAACCTGAAAATTAACCCACGACCCTTCGCATTCTGCCAACCTTGCGACCGAAGACAACCGTCACAGGCCCTGTTCAGCTAAACCGATTTGACCTCAACAGATTTAAAAACAGTGCTCACCACCTCAAAACCAAGACGTTGATACAGTCTCAACGCGCCGGTGTTCTTTTCGGTAACTTCCAAGGTCACGATCTTAATACCGCTGGCCTGAAATCCCTTTAGAGAGTTGCGAACAATTGCCGACCCCACTCCCATCCCACGATGGTCTCGCGCCACGCCTATATTCTGAATGGCTCCCACATCTAACTTCTCTCTAAGCCCCTGGACTGTACCACAATATTCGAGCCTGCCAGAATTTGAGCTTCGGTGGGTCGCCAGCCACGTCGCCTGAGGAACAAACCCCTGCCGATTACTGATTTCTTTCATGAGACGTAAACACCCGTCCGCGGCTCCAAGACAGGGAAACACATTCGCATCCAATTCGTTGCGGAAACTTCTATATTTCGCTTCCGCATGCGCGTTTAAGAGTTCCGGACACCAAGGTAAAAGCTCGTAGCCCTCTGGCAGCACCGAATCACTAAATTGCGCATCTCGCAAATCAAATTGCATTCGGTATCGTTTGAAAAACACGACGGGCATTTACTGCAACTCGACACAAAACCGGGGATTAAGATATCGCGATTACCACGTCCACACTCTGAAGACTTTTAGGACGGGACTGTTCCATTTAACCAATCACGCGAGGCGGAAGCAACACGGGAGCTCAACTCGGTAATCCACGCAACAGAATTTTAGCTCACCAACAAAAGACAGTTGCCGCTCCACTCCACCGCAAAAAACAACCCGCCTAAACCGAGCGACAAAAAATTCGAACGAACTCCGGTTCTGCGAACTTGTTAAATCAATCAATACAAGTGACAATGAGACCCTCAAGGCTAAGCCTTCTTGGTTTATCCCAGACGTTCAGATTCGTTGTTTTAGTGAAAGATTGTCGTGCTCGGCAAATTGATTTTTCTTTTTATTGCGGTGCCTCTAGCTGACCTCGCCTTGCTGGTTTGGATGTCTTCTTACACCGGATTGGCATTCTCGATTTCTATCGTAGTGGCTTCAGGAATCATTGGTGCTATTTTAGCAAAGCGATCAGTCAATTCTGTTTTTTCAAAGATCAAGAGAAATTTTGCAAGTGGTCAAATTTCACCGGACCTACTTACTGATGGAGCAATGATACTGTTTGCTGCAGGACTCCTGCTGACCCCTGGATTTCTGACGGACGCCTTCGGGCTCTCGGTATTAATTCCTCAAACTCGACGTTGGTACAGGTCTGTTCTCTCCCGATGGTTTAAACAGAGCGTCAACTTCCGTTACGTACAGATGCCAGTGCCTGCTGACGAAAACACGGTAGACGGAGACGTGGTTAATAAATCGGAACCGACCGATACTGCAGAGCCTCGGCGGATTAAGTCAGGCGAATTGCTTCCGTAACGCGATTGCCCAACATTGCACCACTGATTTAACAATCGGTGCAAGTTCAGGCAAATCGCAATTCCCTACATTTCGCGGCCATATTGTCCGCAGCTAATCAATTGAAATCAGGGGCGTTTGGCGATTCAGTGTACAAACCTGGCTCATCAATGCCATCGCCATCCCAATCACCAACGATCGGTTGATCCTGAGAACCGCCCATTTCGAAGGTTTGATCGGCAGCGTCAATTTCATGATTTCCGTTGGAATCAATGATCCACAATCCACTACGGTAGACTGCAATTTCTTCAACACCGTTCCCATCAAAATCACCCACCACGGGCAAGTCTCCAGACCGGCCGTAATTTACGATTGAGTCGTTGTCGTTGAACTTACCATCGCCGTTAATATCCAATTGCCAGACACCGCCCTGGAATGTACCGATCGAGCGAATTCCGTTGCCGTTCCAGTCTCCCGCGAGTGGAATTTCTTCCCCGTCGCCCAATCCAAAGACATGGTCTACGACATCAGCACGTGGATTACCGAAACTGGTTTTCATCATCACACGCGTACCAATGTCGGCGTCCTCGTAGCCGAGGGGAATATTCTTTGGCGGTGTATTAGGTAGGTTGTCTGGATTAGGAAGTCCATGCTCTCTTGCGATCGCCTCTCTATCCATTTCCCAAATTGGGCCATAAATTCCCACATCATCCTTACCGTCACCATCCCAGTCTCCAACGATTGGGCGGTCTCCCGATTCTCCTAAACGAACCATCAAATCATCGTTATCCCACTGCGAGTTGCGGTTGAGATCGATCATCCAATAACCGTCTTTGAAAACCCCAACGTCATCAACGCCGTCCCCATTAAAATCGCCAGCTATCGGAATACCTTCAAGCATTCCAAATTTAATTGGCGCATCATCGACGATAGCAAGTCCGTCGGTTGTGGTTTCTGAGAAACTCCAAACGGCTTCCGTCATATCAAACCTCGACCAATCTCGATTGCTGATAAAACCGGCCTGCACCATTTGTGGAGAATTGCCTGCACCGTCCTCGGCGCCCCTAGGAACACCTGCGTTAATTACACTCAAGTGCCATGTATAGGGCGTTGCCGATGTTTGAGCGTAAAATAAGATTCGGGATTCATTGACGAATTGAACTGGATTTGAGTCCTGAGCACCCAACAATCCAGGCATTCCAGCAATTCCAGGACTTGGTGTAATCGGGTTCTCCGTCACCGGTGGATTCAGTGGTGGCACTAAGGGAGGATTCACCGGTGGCTGAACGGTCTCAACCTCGCAGAAGTCGTAATTCGTCAATGCTTGATCGGCCGTAATAACAATCGACGAGATTGAATTGGTACCGACGATTCCTCCGCTCGAACCTGGTTTAACCCCTCCCTCGTCGTATCCATCCGGCTGAATTTCGCGAATTGTGTATTCGCCCGGTAATAAATTGTCAAAGTGATACTGCCCGGATGAATCAGTCAACGCCTCCGCGACGACGGTGCCCTGACTGTCCAGCAACTGAACCGCTACATTGGCGAGCGGCATCTCTCCGGCACTGGCGTCGTAAACACAATTCCCATTAAGATCGACATGTACGCGGCCAGAGATCTCAGACGGCTTTAGTTCACCGAAGTTATAGTTGTCTCCAGTGACGCCCCCGATCAACCGAATATCACACAGTTTATCGTTGTCTGCGACTCCCGAGGAAACTCCCTGAACCTCGCCCACGGAATCGATTCCGTCAATATAGCCGACCGGTTGGATCTCTTTTACGCAATAGATTCCGGGAACAAGATCCGAAAAGCAATACTGCCCGTCTGCATCAGTAAATGTTGTAGCGACGACGTTTCCATTTGCATCGGTCAACACTAAGCGAGTCCCTTCGATCCCCTCTTCACCTGAATTTTGAATTCCATCATTGTTGCGGTCAAAGTAAACAGTACCACACAATTCCGCAGGAATATTTTCACAAAAATCGTAATGGGTAGCCTGATCTCCCGAGCTCAATTCGATTCCACCGATGAAATCTCCATCACTTGCGAAACCAACCAATTCTCCCTCAACTGTTCCCACCATTGCATCACCATTGAGGTACCCCGACGGTGAGAATTCCCGAACAGAATATTTGCCCGGAGCAAGGTCTTCGAACGCGTACATGCCATCGGCATCGGTTACTGTTCGAGCAACCTCGGAACCGTTACTGTCAACCAACACCAATTTTACATTTGCCAATGGCAGGTCACCTGCGGCGGGTTCAAACGTGCAATCCCCATTAGCGTCAGCATGTACCTGCCCAGAAATCGAAGCAGCTTTTAGTTCGGCAAAATCGTAATTCCTGCCCTGGTCTCCAGAGTCCAACTTTACACAAAACTCATCGTCCGTCAGATAGTCGCCGCTGGTAATTCCATTTACCTGCCCGATTGAATCTTGACCGTCAGTAAAACCTGCAGGCTGAATCTCCCGAACCAGATACTCTCCCGGATAGAGATTATCAAACTGATAGTGACCGTCGATGTCGGTTCGCGTTTCCGACAACTCGTTTCCTTGTTTATCAAACAGCTGGATAACCACGTTCTCGAGGCGATCCTCACTAGTTTGAATTACTCCGTCGTCGTTTGAGTCGTGCCAAACGGTACCGCTAATCTCAGCGGGTCTAATTTCACCGAAGTTGTACTCCGCGCCACTTGCCTCTGCACACAATTGTATCTGACTGAATTTATCGTTGGACTGAACACCAATCTGAGCACCGCCTACAGTGCCAATACTGTCCTTGCCATCCAGGTAGCCAGCAAGCGGATCCTGTGCACCGCTATTTTCGTTAACCTCTTGAATCTCGTAAATTCCCGGAGGTAGTGCATCCACCTCGTAATGTCCAGTAGCGTTGGTTCTTACATAGACGGATCCGAAGTCAGCAAACGAATCGCCGGTTCCTGAAACACCAGAATCAACGCGTGTCACTTTAATAAGTACATTTGCAATCCCAGGCTCACCCGAGTCGAAAACACCGTTATTGTTCTCATCGGAATAGACATTTCCAGACAACGTTGCTGGCTTGATTTCAGTAAAATCGTACCCCGTGCTAGACACGCCGCCCACCGAAAGATCGATATCAGAAATCACGTTGGCACTGGCAACGCCACCGGACGTCCCAACTGACTCACCGACACTTAAGTAACCATCGGGTTGGGTTTCTACCACTCGAAAAATCCCCGGCTCGAGTTTCAGTTCGGCTGAGAACTCATAATCCCCTTGGTCATTCGTTACCGTAGTCGCTACGACTTCGTACTGGTCCGAATTGGAATCAAATCGTTCAAGGGTTAGTCCAACTCCGGCAATTCCACCTTGCGAGTGATCCCCATCGCAATCCAAGTCGCCATCCGTTGAAACATTTCCCGAGATTGAAATTGGTTTGGGAATTAAATTAAAAGCATCGACTGCACCTGCAGTTCGATCCGAACTACCCTCAGAATTGTCTGCAGCCAAACCGATTGTTTGTTCCGCTAGGTTTTCGCCGGTTAAAAACAGCTGATCATACTCATCAAAAAAGATGCCTGATTGCTGTGCCTGAACGTATCCATCTTCAAGCGTGGTAATAATGGCAACGGTTTGAGACTCAAACGTGTAATTATCATCTTCAAACACAGCTTCAAAAAGCGAGCCCTCGAATTCGACTCCCGAAGCAATTTTATCAACACGAAATCTTTCAACTTCGTCAACATCTAGTGTAAAGGCAAGAACATCACCCGCATTGAAATTGTCCATCGTGACGGTCAATTGAAGCCCATCCGCGGACACCTCAAATGATTGAACATCAGTTGCAGTTAGCCCCTGGCTGTTACTCGCATCGAACTGAAAATTGTGAAATCCCCCTGTCCCGGGCAGACCGGCTGTTACGTCAAAAAACATGTCACCGTCGGAGAGGCTAGCGCTTCCATCTTGATCACCGTTAATTGTAAACTGTGACAATGAAGTCGACGCAGCTCCGCCTTCAAAGCTGACCTCAAAGTGGTCAGGCGTGGTATCCTGCCCGGCATCACCTTCGAGATACGTAACCGCTGCGACAACTGGATCGGCTGATAGAACTCGACGTTGCTCCATTACCTCAAAGTAACAACGGCGAAGAAGTACATCTTTCCCGCTAGGCAGATTAGCCGTAGAAGATTTTTGGCCCGTGAGACGATCGGTAATATTTTTGATAAGACCCAATTCTCTTACCTCCATGTAAAAGCTTGGTTGTTGCGTTGATTAGATTAAAATGGCAAAAAAACCGGCCGACTTATTTTAAAATTTGATTCAAGCCGTTTTTCTGCGTCTGGCGTTGAAGCGATCCATTTTCTTGCTGCTTCACATCCCAAAGAATGACAAATGTGTCAAAACTTCCGGAAACCAGTTTCGAGTTTCCGTATTCAAGGCATGAGACAGTGCCCGTGTGCTTCGTCAAAGAGCCCACATGAGTGGGTTTTGGTTTTATATTCCAGATGTCTATGTTGTTATTGCTACCGCCAGTCGCGAACAAGTTGGGACCTAGAACTGCGGCGGCAAACAACTTCGAAAACCCTCGTTGAAATTGCGTCGATCTCGCAGAATTCAACAAATCAGTGACCTTGATCATCTGGTCATCGCCTACGCTCAAAAGACGCCCGTCAGGCATGAACTCAAGGGACCTCACGCGCTGGCGATGGACTTTCTGATCAAACACAAGACGGCCATCGTCTAAATTCCAACCGCGAATCTCACCACTGCGACCGCCGACCGAAATAGTTTTCCCATCTAGAGAGTACGCAACCGAATGGTTATCGCTACTCGGGCAATCAAAAGCGACTATCTGCTTTCCACTACTGACATCCAATATTCTGAGCTTAGTTTCAAAGCCAACCGTAGCAACCTGATTACCATCAGGCGAAAAAGCTACATCGAGTATCGCTTCCGGATTCTCATGATAAAGCTTAGGCTCTCCAAGTTGATCGGTATTCCATAAATAGAGATGGCGATCGTTCCCAGCAGTCGCTAGTAACTTTCCATTGGGAGAAAATTTTACCGCTCGAACCCAATCCCTATGTTCTTCTAAAAACTTACTGAAGTCTCGTTTCTGGGTATCATAAATTGAGACGCGATGGTCGTCGCCAGCAATCGCTAACAGAGCCCCCCCTGCCTGCAGACTAACACCAGTTACGACTGGGCGACGCGAAGATCCCTCTCTGGGGATCGGTTCAATAATGTCGTAGTTCCAATCCAGAGGGCGAGTCTCGGTACTCGACCAGTCACCTGCTCGAACATGACTCACTCCACCTGCCGCCAGTGCTGCTAGTGACCCAATAAATTGTCGACGCGGAATCATCAATCTAATCTCCTCGCTGGGAATCAAATCGAACCGGGTTTTCTCGATAAAAATATCACGCGTCACTTCGCGCAAAATCATCACGGAGTTGACACTCGAGTGCATCCGCTGGATGCCAGCACGAAATCAGAAAACCACGGAATCGGTGGACAAATAAACGTCCACTCTCTTTATCGGAACCCCGACATTGAAACTGAGAATTTATATCCGTGCGTGTTAAAAACTGCCAAGGTGCAAGAAACGCAGGCTTAATAGCAGCCAAATGGGGAACAATCGGCGACACCTTTAGCCCACTTGTTCAAAACAGGTTCCCCACTTCGGGTTCTAGGGCAACCCAAGTCGAGGTAATCATTTCAATCGTTAGATCTTAACAAGATCCACCACTGGCTTACCCGCACTATCGGTGAACTGCAAAGTCGGAGCAAAACCAAGCCTAATTATCTCTCTTCAGCCCGTACAATTCGATCCTTGGCAACCTCCCTCGGTTCGCAGCAGCTAATCGAGGGGGTGCAGAGCGAAGAATGATTTCCAATTTGACTTTACTGGTCGTCAGATTCGCGAAGTTTTGCAAGCACACTAAAATCCTCCAAGGTACTCGTGTCACCGGTTGCTTCCTTGCCAGCAGCGATATCGCGAAGTAGACGTCGCATGATTTTTCCGCTTCTCGTTTTCGGAACCGACTCAGTAAAGCGAATATCGTCGGGAACAGCTAACGCTCCAATTTCCTGACGGACATGAAGCCTCAATTGCTGACGAAGTTCGTCATCAGCGACCGCATCCTTCACCGTGACGAAAACCGCAATGGCCTGACCTTTAATATCATGAGGTCGTCCCACCGCAGCACACTCGGCAACATTCGGATGCGATACGAGTGCACTTTCAACTTCGATCGTGCTCAACCGGTGCCCCGACACATTGATCACATCATCGATCCTACCCATGATCCAGTAGTAATTATCATCGTCGAGACGGGCATTGTCTCCAGTTAAATAATTCCCTGGGTAAGTCTCCCAGTACTGCTGCTTAAAACGTTCGTCGTCTCCCCAAATACCTCGTAACATTCCAGGCCATGGCTTGGCAATGCACAGCATGCCACCATTATTTTTATCAACCGGATTGAGCGACTCATCCACTATCACGGGAACGATCCCTGGCAGCGGTTTGGTACAACTACCTGGCTTGGTTGACGTGGCCCCGGGGAGCGGACTTAGCATGATTCCCCCGGTTTCGGTCTGCCACCAGGTATCTACGATAGGACACTTGCCACCGCCAATTTTCTCATGATACCAAATCCAGGTATCGGGATTGATTCCCTCTCCCACTGTTCCGAGTAATCTCAAACTACTCAAATCATGTTTCTCAACGTGCTCGTCCCCCCACTTCACAAACGCTCGAATCGCAGTCGGTGCCGTGTAGAGAATTGTGACTTTGTATTTTTCGACTAGCTCCCAAAACCGGTCTTCCGCAGGATGGTTTGGCGCTCCTTCATACATTAAACAGGTCGCCCCATTCGAGAGCGGTCCATACACGATATACGAGTGTCCGGTAATCCAACCGCAATCCGCGGTGCACCAATAAATATCATCGTCCCGATGATCAAATACCCACTCAAATGTTTTCTTTGCCCAGAGATTATAGCCGGCAGTCGTGTGGCGAATCCCCTTGGGCTTCCCCGTCGATCCACTGGTGTAAAGAATAAAAGAAGTCGCCTCGCTATCTAAAGGAGTTGCCGGGCAATCAGCAGACGCTTCGTCATTCAATTCATGCCACCAATGATCTCGCCCTGACTGCATCTCAACATCGTTCTCACACCGCTTCAGAACAATGCAATGCTCTACCGTCGGCGATTTCTCAAGGGCTTTATTGACGGTTTCCTTCAGTGGAATACACTTCCCACGACGCCACAATCCGTCTGCCGTCAATTGGACTTTGGCATTCGCATCGTTGTTGCGATCAGCAATCGCTTCCGCCGAAAACCCTGCAAATATAACCGAGTGGATCGCACCGATCCGAACGCATGCCAACATTGCAATTGCAATTTCCGGTGTCATTGGCATGTAGATCGAGACAACATCGCCCACCCCAACGCCTAAACCTTTTAGAACATTGGCAAACTTGCAGACATCTCGATGCAATTCTGCATAAGTTAGCGTTCGCGTATCTCCCGGTTCACCTTCCCAAATAATGGCAGGACGATCACCGCGTCCCGCCTCAATATTTGCATCAAGACAGTTAAATGACATATTGGTTTGACCGCCAACAAACCATTCGACGTCGGTACCCGTTCCCTTCAAGACCGTGTCGTATGGCTCAAACCAATGCAATTCCGATTTTCCAATCTCATCCCAAAACGATTCGGGATCATCTTTGGCGCGGTCGTAGATCGCTTGGTATTCTTCCAACGAGCCAATCTTAGCCTTGCTGGAAAACTCCGATGAAGGCGGAAACATGCGATCTTCGTGCATAACATTATCAATTTGACCGGATGCTTCTTCAGACATTAGCTAACTCCCAATATTGGCCGAAGCCGTTTTAATTCGTTTATTAAATATGTTTTTAAGAACGCAATTTTAGAACTGTTAAAATCGACTGTCAACGAAAGTGAATTTGAATCCTCTGAAATATGCAAACCCCAAGACATTGAGGTATTTCCCATTAGCGACCACAACATTCCCCACGCTTTTGCCAACAAACATTGTGCCGCTCTTTTGACAGTCATTTTGCCATTTCTTGAAATCCCAACCATTAGGCAACGCGGGAACCGAGATTTCATTTCGCGAAGATCTGAGTGGGATCTTTGAACGCTTTAAACTCAAGTGCATTACCGGAGGGATCCAGGAAGAACATCGTCGCTTGCTCACCAACCTGACCTTCAAACCGGATATAAGGCTCAATCACAAATTGAATACCCTCCGCCTTTAGCCGTTCAGCTAACGCTTCCCAGTCTCGCCACTTGAGGACGACTCCAAAATGTGGCACGGGAACATCATGACCATCCACCCGGTTCTCAATTGCCTTGCCAGTCGGTTCATCCCGTGGTTTTAAGTGAGCCACAATCTGATGCCCAAACAGATCAAAGTCGATCCATTGCTCGCTGCTTCGACCCTCACGGCAGCCAAGCGTACCACCATAAAACTTCCGCGACGCCTCAAGGTCATCGACGGGAAAAGCCAAATGAAAAGGGGATATTTCTTGTACAAACATTTTCAACTCAGATAAACGCAAAATAATTTCTGTCCAAACAAGCGTACTACCTCATTTCCAAATCCCCGTTCCCATCATCAAGATCTGCCAAAATACACGCAGACCCAAAATCGGATTCGTTTTGGATCTACCGAGCTCTCGATTTCGGAAGAGAATTGGATATTCCATCATGGCGACGTCCTGCTTGGCAAGCCGCCACAATATTTCCTCAAGATAAGCGAAGTCAGTACTTCTCAGTTGCTGTAAATCAAGCTTACCAAGTGCGCTTGAACGGTAAATCCGAAACGCACCACTGTTGTCGTAAGTTTTTAGTTTCAACATCGTTCGAGCAAATTTGTTAACCGTGCGAGAGGCGAGCCGTCGAATAAATGGCCAACCTTCCGTACCACCGCCGGTGACGTACCGACTTCCAACAAAGACACCAATCTCAGCGCAATCTGGCTGGGTCGATAACTCGAACATTTCGGCAAGCGATTTCGGATCGTGACTTAAGTCCGCATCCATTGTGGCAACCAGGTCGTAGCCCTGCTCTTTTGCATAATCGAAACCGGCAACCGCCGCCGAACCCAATCCAAGCTTTGCACTGCGATGCAAAACCGAAAGTCTTGGAAATTCAGCCGTTGCCTGCTCACACCAGTTCCCCGTCCCGTCAGGTGACGCATCGTCAATCACCAACACGTCAGCGTCCGGTAACAATTCAGAAATCTGAAGGACTAACCGGGGCAAATTGTCAATCTCGTTGTAGGTCGCAACGACCACGAGTAATCTCGAATTTGACACTTACTCTCAGAGCCTCGCAGAATAATGAAACAGACCGATCTCATCCCCAGAAATCAACCAAAGTAATCTAGCCGATTTTAACATACCCGCTCTAGCCCTAACGCCCGTGTCACATTGTTTCACAGCAATAAATCGTTGACATCAAAGCAGCAGATTCAACTCTCAGAGGCAAATCAGGATTAATGAACATCACCAAAAAGAAAAGAACTTGGCCAAGCACGAGGAAACAACATGGTCTAGTCTATGGCCCCTCCAGCATTGCGATTTCTACTACAAATCCCAATTTAAGAATAGCCATTGGGATTGTTCGATTGCCAACGCCAACCATCGACACACATTTCTTGTATACCGCGATTGGCTGTCCAACCGAGTTCCCGTTTGGCGAGAGACGGATCAGCAAAGCAGGCAGCAATATCTCCAGCTCGACGAGGCATTATTTCAAATGGAATGTTTCGGCCAGACGCCTCTTCAAACGCTGCAATAATCTGAAACACGCTATAACCGATTCCGGTGCCGAGATTGTAAATTACGACACCCGGATTTTCACTCAGTTTCTTTACCGCAAGCACGTGTCCAACAGCCAAATCTACCACGTGGATGTAGTCTCGAACGCCGGTTCCATCAGACGTCTCATAGTCGTCGCCGAAGACACCCAGTTTTTCAAGCTTGCCCACTGCAACCTGGGACACATAAGGAAGCAGGTTATTAGGAAGTCCACTGGGATCCTCTCCGATCAACCCGGAAACATGCGCACCCACGGGATTAAAGTAACGCAGCAAAGCAATATTCATTGATGGAAAAGCGGTTTGCCAATCTTTGAGCACAAACTCGACCATTAATTTGGAACGGCCATAAGGGTTCGTAACCTCATGAATCAATGTTTCGGATTGCTCGGTCAATGGAAGCGACTTTGGAATCCCGTAGACGGTCGCACTTGAACTAAACACCAAATCTGTCACGCCATGCTTCTGCATTGCCTGACAAAGATTGACGGTGCCTGTCACATTGTTTTGATAATACTGAAGCGGTTGTGCAACACTTTCGCCCACGGCCTTCAAGGCCGCAAAATGAATCACCGTCTCAAAATTGCCTTTTGAGAAAACGGCGTCTAGCCCACGAGCATCCAGCAGGTCGACTTCAAAGAAAGCAATCTCTTTCCCTGTGAGAGTGCTCACTCGCTGCAAGGACTCTTGAGTGGAATTGCTCAGGTTATCAACGACAGTAATTTCAAAACCTGCGTTCAGCAACTCAAGACAGGTATGACTTCCAATATAGCCCGCTCCACCGGTAACTAAGACTCGCCTCATGAGAGGACCTCACATAAAGAAAAGTAGTGGCGTTCCATGAAACCAAATCAATCAACATCGGTGACAACACACCCCAACAGCCGCCCACCTGAAACCCTTAATTCCGAAACCGCAGCTTTAGCTAGTGATTGATTGCTATTCTTTAAGCTAACCAATAAGTAGGTGCCGTCGCCAACATCATTCCAAAACTGGGAGGACAATTCGCTCGACGCACCCGCTGACACGCAAATGAATTGATATTCTTTCTTCAGACCAACCACCAACTGCCTCAGCAATGGCTTGGAGTGTTCTCCCAACTCCTGCCGGCCGCCTGCCCCTATAAAATCTAAACCCGTAGCTGAACCGCCAAATACTGTACTCTTCCAATCGACTCCATTAGCAACGATCTCGGACACGCCCGGCTGACCAGCGACACCGCTGGCGATTGTCAATGCTTGCCCTTTATTATCGGCATCGATCAACAATGCACGCCCATTCGTTCGCTCAGACAACGAAGTTGCCACGCGAGCACATGTTTCGTCAATTAACGAATTAGCTTCGGGGCCCGCGAAGACTACCAGTCCAGAATTGCCAAGGGGATAACGCTCAGCAATAGACCGGGCAATCTTTTCAACCGCTTGTTCTTTACTGGTCTTCTTACCCGATTCTTCAGTTGGCTTCCGATCGGTCGACTTCCCATCCCCTCGTTCCCGCCACTCATTGGGCGGTTCGCTTAGATCGCTGTGCGAATCTCCACCGAGTGGAATCACGGGAGCTTTCAAAGTCATGGCAAGTGGCAAGAATGAAAACCCCTCCGCTTCCTTTACAACAGGTTTAGACGCTGACGTCCCCTGCTCCACCTCAGCGAGCGTCGCTTTAAGATGCTGAAAGGCCTCTCTCTCAAACCCCAAGCCTTGACTGGATCTTTCGTGGGCAGCGACACCGGTTGTTTTTCGTGTTTGCGGCGCGAGATCAGGAATCAAAACGCAAATTGTGCCATCAGCTGTTCGTTGTTTGAACGGTGAATCCGATTCGAATTGATTCTGTTGAGAAAATGATTTTGGCGGGCGAGGGACGCTCATTTCAGGAGCGGCAGCCAGTTCATGACCTTCCGATGCAATCAACCACTTCAACCCCATTTCAGTGGTCACGGTAGAATCAACGGCGGTCGAGCGAGAATACGGTTTCATTGAAGTAATTTAACTTTGAAGGGGCTGGGAACAGATTTAGCTATTTTGAGAATTGGAAATATCTCGAAGTTGCTCAAACAATTTTTGATAGTCCATTCTTGCCGCTCTACCAGTCGACGGAGGCGTCGTTGGCGGGACTGGCGGTTCAACCTGAGGCGGCTTCTCTTCAACGGTATCCTCCGCGCGGTTGACCACGATGAGCGGCGTCTCATCCTTCTGATCATCTTCAAAAGCTTGCAATGGTGTTTCCGGCGATGGCTCATCCACAGTTGACAGTCGGTCACCTGATTCTCCCTGTTGAGCCAGGGCGTTTCTTTGCTCGAGGATTTCGTTCAATATTTGCTGCGACTCATCCAACGCTGCACTTGGATAACTCGAAGCCGACTCTATCTCGGACGGCGTCTCACTCTCGTTTGCTGCGGCTTCGGTTTCCAGCGGACGAACCGTGCTATTGGAAATTTGGTCACCAGAATAGGAATCTGTGGAACTTAACCGACCTAGGATTTCCTCGGCTTGCTTCCTAATATCCTTGGAAACAACGTTGTCTCCATGAACGTGAAACCCTTTTTCGCTTGCTTCGTCCGGTTCAGCCACCGCTTCCGGTGTCGGAGCCGAATCCTCAGTTGTTGGATCCGCGTTGGCTGATGTCCAGTCCGTTCCCAGCATAAACTCGTACCCACTTGGGACTTCCGGCAAGGCAGCCTTGCCTCCACCCGGTTGTTGACCTTGTGTTGGCACTACATCGCTATCTCGGTCGGCATGAAAATATTTCGTCTCCACCGGCATTCGTTGATTTATTTCGGCTCCCAAATTAGTGGCTTGTTCGAGACCTCGCTCCAAATCATCCCCTGAATCTGGCGCACCTTCAGCAACGTCTGGTTCAGCCTCCGGCATATTCTCCGGATTCAGATCAGCCAAATCAACAGACCGAATGCTCAACGAAGCCTGGTTTTGCTGGGCTACCATTGGCGCAAAATAGTCCCCTAGAACTTCCTCTTCAGCAAATTTCTCTTGAAACGGATCCACCACTTCCTGGTTTTGGATCAAACCATCGGGCGTTGCCTGAGCAATTTCTATCTCAGTCGCTTTCAGGTCATTCGAAATGGCGAGGTCTTCACCCCGCATTAGGTTCCCGGTTTGATCCCCCGCCTCTTCTACCGCTTCTCGCGTCTCGAAAATTTCCATCCGTTCGCGTTCGACTTGCTCAAAAATCTGAGCCTGCTCTCGCTCCAGATTGCTGACCTTAGTGCTTTCTGACACCGAATCAAAATCACTCCCCATCGGCAGCAGATCACCATCACGAGGCTCTGCGTCGTCTAAGCTTGAGTCGAATCCTGACTCCAAATCTGCCTTCGAATGACTTTCGACTGCAGGATAATGAATTGACGCAGGCTCGGACTCATCCGGGAAAATCGCTACGCCAGAATCTTCACTCTCACCGTCATCGAGTTGGCCAAATTCAAGGACGCTCCAACTCTCGTCGCCACTCAAATCCCCAGGCTCTGACATCGCAGGCATTTGCGGTTGAAAAGTAGCTGGAATACTCTGCACATCCGCCCACGCTTCACGCACACAATCCTCGGTAATCGCTGACATACCGCGAGTTGCCGCTAACATAAGGGCATGATCAGCAACCTGATTTATCAGCCGGGGATAACCATCTGTCGCTTCGTGAATCGCTCGACATGCCTCCTCAGGAAACAGCCTCTCACCATCGCCACCAACCCGAGCGATGTGCTCCACGACATAACGAGAGGCTTCACTCCTCGACATATTTTCTAAATAGCAACGAGCCGCAATTCTTTGGTTTAGCGATTCCAGCTTGGCTTCATTCAGATTTTCTTCCAGACGGTGACTTCCCGCCAAAACCAATCGAACCCGCGGTTGCCCTTCGGCAACAAAATTTGTGATCAAACCTAATTCATCTAGCAGACTGGCAGACAAACCGTGAGCATCATCTACTAAGAGAATAATGCCGTTCACACAATTTGGCCCCGGCTCTAAATAATCCATCAAAGAGAAGCGTAACTCAGTCTCCGACAATCCCTGAAATGGGAGATGCAAACGATGCAGAATGCTTTGAAGCAAATCCTTCCGTTCTTGCAATCGAGCACATGCAAGATTAACGACTGTAACCTGATCACGATAACTTGCTTCCAAAATCGCAAGCAAGAGCGTTTTGCCAGTGCCGGTTGCACCCACGACTACTACTGGCCCGGCGCCCCGATCCACATTCAAACGCGTCTGCTCCAACGCACTTTGAATTGCTTCGCCCGCGAAATAATGCTTTACATACGGAGCGGCAGTAAAGGGGCGAGCGTTAAAATTAAATACTTGTTCGTACATCACGAAATCCTGTGGATTCATTTATATAAGTCGTTTATCAGTGGATTAAAATCCGACAAATATCCTGACAATCATCGAGCACCCCACTAAGGGGTCTTCGTAAAATGCTGTTCTTACCGCTGGGTTAATTAACACGAACCCGGCAACCACGACTCCAATTCCAAGCAACGCTAAACCGCACATCATTGAGATACGGTTTGCCCACGGCAAACTGGGCAGCCTCTCTTCGGAGTTAAAGTTTTTGACTTGCCAACGGATTTGGGCGACAACCGGAACCTCCAACCGCTTCGCAATGGAACGAGCGTTTTCGAAACCTCGTGCAGCAAAGGGGTCCATACGCGCGGCCACCACTAGTCCGAGGCTGAGCGAAACCAACCCCAGCAAACCAAACGTCTTCATCGTCGGTGCGACATTCAAAGGGCTGGTCACCCCCTGAGTTGGCTCAGCTACCATCATTGGAGCCTCACTGGTTTTGGTAGCCGACTCTCTTACCAATTGTTGAATTAGGCGAGCCTCTGAATCAGCCTCCTGCTTCATTTCATTAAATAAATCTTTAATCGAGGCGAGGTCAATCTCACCGATTATCTCCTCCGTTTTTGAAATGGAGGATGACTTCTTTCGACTCGATGCTAGTTGAAATGTTCCCGCTGTTTTCTCCGATGGCTCCGGACTGGACGCCAGTTGCCCAGCACCTGAAGGAGCTGAACTCAATTCATCCCTGGCAATTCCAATACCCTTCTCCGCCTCCCCGAGCAGCCAATGCGCCATTTCAATTCGCTCATCCTGCTTCTTGCGAATTGACAGGATCGCTGAGAGCTGTGCCTTCGACTCATTTTTTGGCGTCGAAGTCCTTTGCAGTTTTTCAGAGAAGCGTTTCGCCAACAAACTAACAAATTCCAATTCATCAGCAGTGCCCCTCCCCTCTATGCACAACTCCAAATCGTAACCCAATTCGTTTTCACGAAGCGCACATTTCAGACGCTCCCGAATCAGATCAAAATCTTTCGCTTCAAAAGGGGTAGATCTTAAGCGTTCCATTCGAGCTACCTTGGATAGTAACTCCGCCAACTGCTCATCCGTAGTTTCGGACTCGATGATGACCGCAACTCGTTCCTCCAATCCAGCCTTTACAACTTGCGATTGATTTGTGATTACGCGGACGGATGCCAACGATCGGAACTTACTAACGCTCAATGGCCAAGTCAAAACACAAATCAACAAGATACACATTGAGGTCACAACAAACGCGTTGCCACGCTTAAATAACTCAGCGGTTTTCATTGGAGACTTGTTTTTTTTGTTTGTTTGCATGAATAACTTCATTGAAATCAAAGCGCAACAACACCCGTTACGCGGCAACTGGACCTATCAATAGATCGACGAGTAAAACAATCCGTCTTGAGACAGTTTGTAGCGATTATCACGATTAGACTGACAGCTAGCAGACTCTTGATTGCCTAGGCGGAAACATTCCCATTCACCCTGACAAATTGAAACTCACCAGGTAGTGGAAAAACAGAGCAATTGTCCCCTCAATGAGAACCAAGATTAACCATGAAACATTGGTGCTGGCGGAACACCGACAAAACGCGATTTGGCAGATTGAAAGCTGGGTAGGCTATCGCTGATCTGTTCATCACCCAAATGGGAACGCGAGGGTTGACACAACTTGTCAACATTCCAGGCTGATTCAGAAGGTCGATTACGAATGTAAACGAATCAACAAAGACTTAGGTTAGAAAATAGTTACTAACCCGAAAACCAAGAACGAGCACGTTAGTCGTTTGAGACAGAATCGCGACCCACTGCAACATCGGTGTGATGGATGTCAGATCTAAGGTGGGTTCTTGGTACAGGATTCTGAGTTGGTTTAACCGAAACCAACGTCTCGAAGACCCCCTGCTGCACGATTTGATTCGTCTGATTCAGCAATTTGCGTTGCCAAACGACTTTACCGGCACGTCTACCAGCGGAAGCTTTTTCCAGACATTTCGTTTCCACGAACACCGTATCGCCGAAGAACAGTGGACGAGAGAATTCCCAATTTCGAACAGCCGTGAATGCCAAGGTGTTCACTAACGGAAAATGACTTCCCAGGCCGGCAACCCAGGATAAACCGAGCAGTCCGTGAGCAATCGGCTGTCGGTAGTGGCTCTTAGAAGCAAAGTCGTAATCGACATGCAGAGGGTTAAAATCACCAGTCATCGTCGCAAACTGGATGACGTCCGCTTCGGTAATCGTCCGGCGTGGGCTCACCCACACAGAATCAACCAGAATGTCGTCGAAATAGAGGGATGCGCTCATTAAAATTAACGCGGCCTTTTCTTAAAACAACGGACATTTTCGGTACGACGACCGAGAACCCATGTTCCCAGGATCCTAAAATCCGTGAACAAAGCCTCGAAAGTCGGGGTGAAAGGATTCGAACCTTCGACCCCCTGGTCCCAAACCAGGTGCGCTAGCCAGACTGCGCTACACCCCGAAGGAACGCGAACAATGATTTCTCAGCCTGCTCGCGTCTCACAGGCATAACTTTACAGATCAAACCCGATTCTTGCAATCGGGTTCTTGCGTTCAAAAACACGGTTTTCCAAAGTATTTGTTCACATTATAGCTGCAAACGGGATTGGGAAGCGTGAACCACTAGGCTGCGCGCTGGTTAGCCGAAGCTCCCTCCCCCTCAATCGCTGACTTAAGACGTTCAAATTCCTTAAAACTTGTATAGTGGATGACAATTTTACCCCGCTCTTTAGCACCCTGCTTAATCAATACTTTTGTACCTAAAGCAGCTTTCAGCTCTTGCTGCAGCGCCTCGACTTGCAGATCGCGGGTTCGCTTTCGTCGATCCCCCCGCCCATTGCTGGGGTAATCCTCCTCCGAAATTTTGTTGGCGACCAGCCGTTCAGTATCTCGAACGCTAAGGCCTTCCGCGATAATCTTTCCGCAAAACTCTAACTGAGCCCCCTCATCGCCTAATGGCAAAAGAGCTCGAGCGTGCCCGGCAGAGACTTTTCCCTCTTGCAGCGAGGTCTGAATTCGCTGAGGAAGCTCCAACAATCGCATCAAATTTGCGATGGTCGATCGATCGATTTTTAATCGATTGGCCAAATCTTCCTGAGTGCAAAAATGCTCGTCGATGTAACGACGAAACGAAAGCGCTTTCTCAATCGGATTCAGGTCTTTTCGCTGAAGATTCTCAACAATCGCGAGCTCAGAAACCAATCGGTCGTCCGCTTCCCGTAACCGTGCCGGAATCGTTTGCCAATTCGCTTTAATCGCGGCCCGCAGACGTCTCTCACCACTGATCAGTTGATACCGACCGTCGACAACCCTCACCAAAATGGGTTGCAAAATATCGTGCTCTTTTAAACTCTCAGCGAGGGAGGCTATCTCCGTCTCGCCAAAAACACGGCGAGGTTGAAACGGATTGTCCTCAACCTCATAGACATTCAAATGAACGATATCCCCGTCTGGCTTCTCTTCTTCAACCACAGGAGAAGGCACCTGACTTCCGGGCTGAACAAATGCCTGGCTGATCGAAATCGTCTCCAAAGGTTCGGTATCGCGCGTCGTATTCAGCAGGTTCTCCAACCCCCGGCCTAATCTCTTTTTTCTAGTCACGCTCCAAAACCTCCATGCATAATTCTATATAAGCCCTAGTCCCTCTTGATCGCGGCGCGTAATCAAGCACGCATAAACCGTGACTTGGCGCCTCGGTCACCATCGGGTCCCTGGGAACTACGGTATCGAAAACAACTTCCCCAAAAAACTCTCGCACCTCCGACTCAACCTCCGCCGTTAACTCCAGCGAGGGATCGTACATCGTCAACAATATGCCGCCAAAACTCAGCTTCCCCGGACGCTCTTGCATGACTCCTCGAATCACTTCGATCATTTGAGTCAAGCCTTCCATCGCAAAATACTCGCACTGAATCGGCATAAAAACTTCGCTTGATGCCGCCAACGCCGTCTGAGTCAAATGCCCCACCGAAGGCGGACAATCAATCAAAACAAAATCATAATGGGATGTCCCAACCTCCAAATGATCCACGAGGATCCGGGCCTCATCCGCACCACCACCTGCTAGCACATCGACATCCTGAAAGGATCTCGCCCCCGGCAACAGGCTAAGCCCATCAACTTTGGTCGAGACGATGCTGTTGCGAATCGGTTCGTCCACTACCAATGGATGACGCTCGACTGGCTTGAACCCAATTCCAGAGGTCGAATTACACTGCGGATCCATATCGACCAACAACGTCTTTTTCCCAGCAAAAGCGAGACTGGCAGCCAAATTGATCGAAGTCGTCGTTTTGCCGACGCCCCCTTTCTGATTAGCTACACACAATGTTCTCGCCACTGCACGACCTATGGATTTGCGGATTATTTCGCCAGAGTTGAAAAAATACCACCATCGGCGATACGGTGAAATGCCAATCAAATAGTGACCGGTCTACCAGCATTCATTTACCGTAATTCGACCGCTCGCTTTAAGTGCTGGCATTCTCATATGCCCTGACTCCACCTACGTTGCCTGGAGGTACCGAACTGGCCGGCAGCTGATCTGGACTCCCACTGTGCTTAGCTTCATTCGAGGCAACGAGCTTATCGCAAAGCTAACCGATTGAAGACGCTTTAGAGAAGAAAGGTTAACGACTTGACCAACTCTTTCATAAACGAGCCAGGTAAAAATCAGACAACCTGGTACCGTTTTGACAACCGCGGCATCGAATTAGCTATTTTCTGTAAACAGTACACCTTGTTTCACGTGAAACTTGGCCCAAACCGGTTCATTTTACAGAATAGCCAAAACACCCCGAACCGTTTCACGTGAAACCTCTTCCCATTCCACCCGAACTAACAAATTATCCGGTCCTTGATTAAAAGCCTGCCTTCAATTGAACTGGTCAGACCAGAACGCTCCGCCGCCAGGCTCAGCATCCATTTAATCGAGTGGATTGATCACCAACCCGCTCAGCAGCTTGGGATAGAAGTAAGTACTCTTTGCTGGCATCCGCTCGCCGGACTCACTGATCGACTGCACGTCCGCAACGGTTGCTGGCATGACCAGGCAGGCAAGTTCGAAAAAGTCACCCGTTCCCTGCTGGCCAGTTGCATCTCTTTCATTTCCGTCACCGGAACGTAAAAGCCCAACGACTTCATCGATGCCATGAACGTACCTTGGCGAAGGGAGCTCCCCGCAGCCCAACAGGTGATCAAGGACCAACTCATGCAAAATAGCTACGCCAAGGCTTTGCCAACACTCACTCTTCCCTTTAGCCAAGCCTTCCATCATCTCGACACCCTCAAGCCGGATGCGTGCTAGCACCCACGTGTCATCTTTTCGGCAATAGAAAGCCATGGTGGATTGCTCACCTTCGACCTGAACCGCTTCCCAGCAATCACTAGCAAGGGCAACACCACAACCGACAACTTCACAATCGAAGGCAGCACTGAGCTTGGCAATCAATTCGGCGGAGGTCATTGGGCTAACGCCCCGAAACAATCGATGGGTCGGTAAAACAACCAGCCCAGGATCGTCCATACCAACACACATGATCATGGTGTAATCGACTGGATGATCCGGCTCTAATTCCTCCCGCTGCCGCCTCGAATTACGAATCGATGTCGCCGTCTCATATCGATGATGACCATCGGCAATATAGATCGCGGTCGGCCCCATTAATTGCGCAGCTGCCGCAACTGCATTGGCGTCGGTAACCATCCACAAGTCGTGACGAACCCCCTCTTCATCGATCGCAGTGAGCGGTGTTCTGTCATCAATCGCAAGATCCAGAATGGACTGCGGGCTACTTTCTTGATCTGAGTAAATCCCAAAGATTGGACTCAAATTACTATTACACGCTTCCATCAACCGATAGCGATCCTCCTTGGCTTTGGAGTGTGTTTTTTCGTGTGGATAAATGTTCCCTTCTCCAAAGGGTTCGATCCGAACTCGAGCAATAAAGCCCCTGCGGGTGTACTCGATTCCGTCTACATTGAAAGTCTGGTGGTAGACGTAAATCGCACCGACACCGTCCGGTCTCAACACGCCGTCTGTTTTCCAATTCTTCAAATGTTCGGCGGCTCGTTCATAAACTGTCTGCTCAGGAAGGAGCTTATCCCCCCGGTTCAAGATCAAACGCACGACATTGAATTCATTGCTCTCGTACAGTTGATCACGAGCTTCCACGCTAATCACATCGTAGGGCGGCGCGACGACCTCCGACAAAGACCCAACTTTGCTCAGATCAAATCTCAAACCACGAAACGCTTGAATGTCCGCCATCATTAATCCTGTTGTTAACCTCTAACCGTCAAGCGATCAGCCACTGGCGACATCGCTTCTTGCCTGATTTATGACCGAGTACCGCCAATGCCTCAAGGGGGAGTGCTAGCACCGGCCTGCTGTAAAAAGAAACGAATCATCCGGAAAATACGGTTTTCGCAGAGAATTACGATTGAATTAGATAGCTAAACCTTAGCTCAACCTCGCAGCCAGCAACAAACCAAGACGTTCTACTTTTCCCAAACGCTTTGCATGGCTGGCTCGGGCGCAGTGCTAGTTTCAGGTTCTCTGCGGATTGGTTCGCCCGGACCAGAAACAGGACGACCTGGCGCTTCACCGAACTCTGAGTCGACGGGAGATACCAACAGTAATTCCGGAACAGCTAGAGGTTCAGAAACCAATTCGGCGCCGATGCCGGAGGGCGTATAAGATGCGAACTGCAGTTGTTCAGTTAGCGAGATTAATATCGAAATCTGATCGGCCGCTAGAACGGTTGAACCTTGAACAGGACGCCCCTTCCCGAGTCTTGAGTATTCGATTGCGGCATCGTATTCAGACGACAATTCATAGGCGAGATTCTTCATTTTTTCGACATCACGTGCCGGTATTTGATAATCTGCATTGCGATCAACTTTGCGAATCCAGCCAGCAGATCGAGACTTGATTTTTGCCACAACAGAAAGCAACTTTCCGTATTTCTTGGACCCTTTAAAATTTGCTTTGATTTCATATTTTAAAGACTCAGCGGATCGCTCAACTTGCTCCGCAGTTTGCCTCAGCCCAACCGCTCGAAAATCGTCTTCTCCGCGAAGATTTCTCACATCGGACGCAAAAAATGCAAGGTAACTAACCAGGATAAAAACGAGAAACCGACAATTCAAAAATAGAACTCGCATAAGTTTCCCATTTCCTAATTCAAGTAAAATTGCACAACGTCGGGTTTCCCATCTCGGCTTGAAACTTCGAACCTTTGAGGATCGCGACCGACCCTCAAAGTCTACCGCGCAAACCCATGTTCGCTCAGTTTATTTCTGGAAACTTTATCGTCATTGAACTCATTCGCTTGGTATTTAGCCTTAAACCAGCGCATAAAAAAACGCCGCTGATTACTCAGCGGCGTCATATTTTTTCGCTTTATTCCGCACTTGGGGCTTAATAACGATAATGCTCTGGCTTGAACGGTCCATCAACAGGAACGTTGATGTAATCGGCCTGCTCTTTGCTCAACGTTGTTAACTTCACGCCGAGTTGATCGAGGTGAAGTCGTGCAACTTTCTCGTCGAGAATCTTTGGGAGAATGTAAACGTTCCCACCATCGTAAGTTTCACCTGACAATGTCGGCTTTGATTCAGCGTTTAATGCGAGATCAATTTGAGCAATTGTCTGGTTCGTAAACGAAGCCGACATTACGAAGCTTGGGTGCCCAGTCGCACACCCGAGGTTCAACAACCGGCCTTCAGCCAACACGAGCACGCTGTGCCCGTCTTCGAATGTGTACATATCGTACTGTGGCTTGATGTTGGTTTTGGTTGTCATCGATTCCAGTTCAGTCATTTCGATTTCGTTATCGAAGTGCCCGATGTTTCCAACGATTGCCTTGTCCTTCATCTTTGCCATGTGATCAGCAGTGATGATGTTAAAGTTACCGGTTGTGGTGATGTAAATGTCTGCGAAATCGAGTGTGTCTTCGATTGTCGCGACTTGATAACCTTCCATCGCTGCCTGTAGTGCACAGATTGGGTCAATCTCGGTCACGATAACGCGGCAACCTTGGCCAGCGAGCGATTGAACGCATCCTTTTCCAACGTCGCCGTAACCGCACACAACTGCGACTTTTCCGGACATCATGACGTCCGTAGCTCGGTTTAAACCGTCGATTAATGAGTGACGACAGCCGTAAA
>JAAEMV010000083.1 GCA_024225195.1 Planctomycetaceae bacterium
CGGTCAAAAAGTCACCTGACTTTCATGACAATCTCGACATCGCTTTAAAATACGACGACCACACCTCAACGCTCGCCTACGGTGGCTTCTTTTTCTGGTATGACATGCGTGCCAGAAGTGAAACAATCCGGAACTTGACGGACCGCAACCTCCGAAAACGTTGTGCTGAAATTCAAAAATCACTGGTTATGAATCTGCCCGAATTGGATGGCTGTTTTGTTGATTCACACGAATTGGGACGCGTCTACGGAACGGCTATGGCGTTATTGAGCCTTGCAAATTGCAATTCAGAAGACCCTGCCCAACCGTAATTCCAAGTTGAATTCTGGCGTTCGCAAGTATTGGGAAACTTGTGTGGATTCGTCTTGCGCAACAGACAGTGAGTCAAACCTTAAACGAGGCAGACAGAGCGTTCCGTTGCCTAAATTAGCAGGATGCCTGGTGGCCCTGAGGATTTTCCTCGCTCAATGATTTCCTAAACAACCGGAGAAATTTGCCATGCACGTTGCCATCAAATGTTTCCTTGCGTTTGTCGCTTTCTGCGCTGGGACCACATCCAAGGCGATGGAACATCCACCCAACATTTTGTTTTTCTTTGTTGACGATATGGGTTGGCAAGACACATCGGTTCCGTTTCACACAGAAAAGACGTTGCTCAACCGTGACTACCGCACGCCCAACATGGAAAAACTGGCGTCGCAAGGTTTACAATTCACTAACGCGTACGCATGTTCGATTTGCTCGCCTTCACGCGTCAGCTTAATGACGGGACAGAACGCAGCTCGCCACAAAGTTACTTGCTGGACGCTTCGCAAGGACACCAGTCCATCCCGTCCCGGGAAGCAGTACTTACCGGCGAACTGGAACTTAAACGGATTACAACCTGCCGGAGACACAACACCGCGAAGCATCGCTGAGACGTGTTTACCAACGCTGCTACGCGAAAGAGGCTACCGCACTATCCATGCCGGAAAAGCGCATTTTGGGGCTCAGGGAACTCCCGGCGCAAACCCCCTCAATCTTGGATTTGACGTAAACATCGCGGGGTCCTATATGGGTGGACCAGGCTCGTACCACGGCGACCATAATTTCTCCGCGGCATGGCGAGGCGGCGGGACTATCTGGGATGTACCCGGCCTCGACAAATACCACGGGCAGGAAATCAACTTAACCGAGGCGATCACCCGTGAAGCAATTGACGCCGTTGAAAAGACAGTCAAAGAACAAACCCCTTTTTATCTTTATATGTCACATTACGCAGTGCATGCGCCTTTCGAACCAGACCGTCGTTTTTTGCCAAACTATGCAAACGAGAATTGGAATCAGCACAAGAAAAAATATGCGTCCATGATTGAGAGCATGGACAAATCACTTGGTGATCTTTTGGAGACTATTGACCGGCTTGGGGTCGCCAAAGAAACAATCGTCATCTTCATGTCTGATAATGGATCACCCCAAAACAACCCCCGCAATCTGCCTTTACGAGGTCATAAAATTTCCGGGTACGAAGGAGGAAATCGCGTACCGCTGATTGTCAATTGGCCGGGAGTCACGGCCATGGGAAAACTCAATGCTACACCCGTGATCATTGAGGATATTTTCCCTACACTTTTGGAATTAGCCTCCATAGACCCACCCGAGAACGATGGAAAAAGCTGGGTTCCGATCTTAAAGGATAATACACCTCCCCCTGAAACGCCTCGTGAACTGTTATGGCATTACCCCAACTTCTACAATCAGCCCCCCTACAGCTCACTACGGCTCGCTGACTGGAAACTCATCTACTGGCACAAAACTCGATCATTCGAGTTGTTCAACTTGGCAAGTGACATTGGCGAGAACACGAACGTTGCGAGCAAGCATCCCGATCGTCTGCGAAACATGGCTACTCGTCTCGACCGGCAATTGAAAGATAAAAAAGCTCAGTTCGCGACCGTCAAAGCAACAGGCAAACCGATACCCTTCCCTCTAGAGGCATTGAAGGCGCAACTTGAAAAATAGCCGTGCTTGAGCTGCCAGTGAACGGTGCGAGTTAGAAATTAAATACTAAACGCCCACCAAGACGGACGCCCTTTAAGATTCCGGAAGCTGATTCTTCATCATCCAGCTATTCCTAACCTATAATTAGGCCTCAGCAATACCTGACCGATTAACCTACCCCAACGGTCTTCCAAGGTTTTTCACAATATCGTCACATACAACCTGTATTGGTTTTGCCAAGTAAAGTAATGGCCAACTCAACAACCAACATTAACATATGGACTTGCTTGGCTTGCGGAATTCTAGTCAGCTTATTGATGACCCTTGACTTTTTGTTTTTTGAATTAAGCGAAAGAAAATCATTTCTATTATTTTTCTTTTGGTACACAATTCTACTGCCTTCATTGCTATTCCTGACCGCTCTTTTCGGTATTGGCTTTAAGACAATCCGTCGGTCGCTGCTAACAACCGCAATCATCGCGCTACTATTTTCCTTCTCTACTCAGCGGCCGCTACTGTCCTCGCTTCGGTTCGCCGCGGCAAAACCAGAATTTTGTGAGCTCTTGAATCGGTTTGAAAAAGAAGAACCGATTGAGCTACCTATCTGGGTTGGATCGTTCCACGTCAAAGAAATTAAACGTTCTACCAGCCCCAGAAGACCACGGGTTTGGTTTGACCTCGGACAAGGATGCTTTAATAGTGGGATTGTTTTCAGTCACAATGACCAGGTATTTGTGAAAGAAACCGCAAGATATTGGTACGTCACCCAATTGAGTGATGACTGGTTTTTTGCCGTTGACGAATAGTCCTGAAACTGGCGTCCTCTTTTATTCAGATTTCCCTCTCATTTCCTCTCCACCGAACTATGTTTTTAGATATGTATTTCGAATTCCGTCAACAAGAGTCCTAGAGCCAAAAGACGAAAAGGCAGAATATGATATTCCATGTTATTCTTGGAGCGACGCTGGCAACCATTCTTCTTCAGTTAGTGTGGACCAGAAATCAAGGCCTTTCCATGGAACGGATTGTTCGCATTTGTCTCCAGAACATTCTGTTTATTCAATGGGGAATCGGTGGTATCTTTGTCGCTCTCCCGCACATAGTTTCACCCGACTCAATCGCCAATTTTATTGGCTGGCCAGCAGGCAGTCCGTTTCAATTAGAACTCGGATTTGCTTCACTTGGAATTGCCATCCTTGGCGTTTTGAGCCTCTGGCTGCGGGGGAGCTTTTGGATTGCACCTGTGGTTGCACAATCGACGTTTCTATTAGGCGCTGCAGGAATCCATATTCAAGATTTGCTCGAACATGGAAATTTTGCACCGGGAAATGCTGGACCAATTCTCTTTTACGACATCTTCGTTCCGTTAGTCGCTATAAGCCTATTGGTGCTTCATCTAAGGTATCAGAAGACAACCAACGAATAGCGAACGCGTCTCAACGGCGATTATGGCTGTTCGAACTATGGAGTTTAGCGAACTCCAAACAAGACCGGGTTGCTGGCCAAATCATGACCAATGGACCCCTGAATACGCCGAACCGATCAACGATCCCAAGAACACTTCCCTGACTTCTTGGCTAGAAAAAAGAGCGGAGAGCACGAGATTCGAACTCGCAACCCCTTGCGGGGCACTTCATTTCCAATGAAGCCGCTAGCCATTCGCTTACTCTCCTGGAAGTTCAGACCGTCCCTCAGAACGCTCTGACGAGGTCGCATATCTTAGACTATTTTTAGAGGCATGCTAAGACGCTTCGACCGCCAGGAACACATTTCAGCCCAATTTTTTAACTTTGGTGGGATTAAAAGACTCGGACTTGGCTAATTCAATGGTATTCCCAATTTTTCTATCGGCGATTCTCCACCTCGACTCCTCCGAATCAAAGCTGCTTTTTCGTTTTGGGACAAAATTATGACGACGAGACCTGACTGCCTTGCCCCGCGGTGGCCACCCCTTCGAGTGACAATTTTCGTTTTCCAAAATATCGGCACGTCCTAGCCTGGATAGCTCAATACAAGCTGGCTCAACGAAAAAAACAGGGTAGCGAATCCCCGCTCCCCTGTTGTCCGAATTTCGCTAAAAGTTTTGGGTTATCTTTGCCCACCCGGAAAGAGTCGAGTGAATCCATTGACGA
>JAAEMV010000084.1 GCA_024225195.1 Planctomycetaceae bacterium
TAAGCTGCACTTGATTTTGTTGTATTCACTCTTGCTGTGGTTCCCCTTCACAGGCCAGATGGTTGCCCAGACCGCGCAACCCGCTGTAGAGCTAGACCCAATTGAACTGGAAGCCCGAGCAACCCAGGTACTCAATACTTACTGTGCATCGTGCCATGGGACCGCTAAGCAAGAAGGCCAGGTTCAATTGGATGCATTGGAGACAATCGATGCAGTCGATCGACAATCGTTGTTAAGCAAAGTACGAGAGGTCGTGCAACTGAATGAAATGCCACCCGAGGAGGCTAAGCAACCTAATAAGGGTGAGCGCGAGATTCTTTTGAAATGGGTAGACCATCAATTAACGGGCGATGCCTCCAGGGCGCTTGCTGAAAAATTACTGCGGTTCGAGTACGGCAACGTCGTTAGTCACAGGGAACTCTTTTCTGGCAAGCATGCGGACTTGGAGGGTTACACCATCGATCGCCGCTGGCTGATCAGCGAGTTCATCTTCAATGAAAAGATCAACCGCTTGTTAGATTATCATTCGACCCGAACGATTTACGGAACCACGCAACCCGTTCAAGGTGATAGTGGAATTCACTGGAGCCCCAAGACAGAGCGAGGAAATAAGTTCCGCAGAACGATCACCAACCCTTACCTGCTGCCCGAGAAAGTTGGCGTGCGTTACAGCGTCCACAACCGACTGACGACTGGCCACTTGCTGACAATGATTGGCAATGCCAAGCGAGTCGCTGACTATATGTCTTCCGAAGCGACGATGAAAGCAAATTTCCCAGCCATGTACGCGTTGATGAAGGCGGAACTGGACCACCGAGAGAGACTGCGTTCACGGGAGCAATTTCTAAAAACATTTCCCTTCATGCAACGACTGCTTCGAGAAACTTATGGCGATCAACATGATGCTCTCCTTCCAAAACTGATCCGAAAAGAAATCCCATACCCCGGACCACCCAAGCATTCGACGAACGGCATTCAAAAACGGCACGAAAACCTCGGCTTCCTGGACCGCTTTGACCACGAAGACATTCGAGCCATTCTGCAGGGCATTGCGACCTACAAGCGATCCGCCTACGAAGTCACTGAGGACTCTGACTCGTTTGAATTAGATCGCAAGGGCAATCCCGTTTGGGCCCCTTACAGCGGTGAGAATCGTGCGGAATTCGACAGCATTATCGAGCAAAGCGAGCGAGACTGGTACATGGAGGGAGTAACCGACTACCGAATTCGAAACCGGATCGCCACCATGAAACTTTTCTACGACACATGGGATATGAACCGGCTGTATACCCACGTAAAAAATGGCAATTTTTTGGTTCCCAAATATACGCCTCTCAAAGATTCCGAAATGGCGGACATCAAGGAGACAATTAAAAAGCACCGCAAACAAGGCGATCGGTTCCACCAGATCATCGACAAGTGCCTTGCGGACTGGAACTCATCGTTCAAGACTCAACGCGAGGCGGCGGGAGGCGACGAAGAGATGCTGCTCGAACAATTGATCGTTGAGCTTTACGAAAAGATGTTCGAACGTAGTCCAACAGAAATAGAAATCACCGAAAACATTCAGCAACTCACGCTGTACATGGATAAGCTTGATCCGCAAAAAGCCATTGGGAAATTGATCGAGTCGTTGTTCTTAAGCACTGAATTTGCCTACCGCAATGAATTCGGACAAGGGGTAGCAGATGAGCATGACCGACGGTTGATGGCGCCACGTGATGCCAGCTACGCGCTGGCGTATGCCTTGACAGATGCCAGCCCGGATCAAGAACTGGTAAAGGCGGTAGCGGAAGGCCGACTGAATTCACGCCAGGACTATGAGCGGGAGATTCGTCGCATGCTGAAGCGTCGCGATCAATGGTTCATCGTTGACGAAAATGTTCAGGCAGCCAATCTCAACGCAAGCGTCACCAATCAACCCATCCGAAAGTTACGCTTTTTTAGAGAATTTTTTGGCTATCCCAAAGCCCTGAAAGTATTCAAAGACGACTCCCGGTTTGGTGCGGGGCGTCATGAGCAAGCGGTTAGCCGACTGATCGACGAGGCAGACATGCTAGTTGAGCACGTTCTCGAAAAGGACACACAAGTTCTTGAAGAACTTCTTACGACCGACAAATTCTTCGTCTACCACTCCGGCGATAACCAATCGATGAAATCCGGGGCAGATCAGTTAAAATCTGTCTACCAATATTTCAAGAAACTTCCGTGGGATACCTGGAGGCCCGACGACATTACCCCTCACAAGGAATTCATGTTGACGATTTGGGAATTTCGCAAAGTGCGCGGCGGAGACAACAAATCGCTACTGACTGCTCTCAAGAGAATGATGCCTTCGTTGGAACTTCATTTTAGCCAGGGGCAAACCAATGGGATGCCGTACATGAAAATGGGAATGGGTTTTTGGCATGGTGGAAACGTGGTTGGCCGAACCGGACAACAGATGCGTGGTGAACAGGTTACGTCCTACTGGAACCTCGATTGGAAAACGTGGGACTACCCAACTCACCAACCTGCCAGCGTCGACAATCGAAAAGGGATTCTGACTCACCCCGCCTGGCTAATTGCCCACTCGCAAAATCTCGAAACGGACCCAATCCATCGCGGCAAATGGATTCGCGAAAAACTGCTGGCTGGAACCATTCCGGATGTCCCAATCACGGTGGATGCCGTCATTCCACCTGACCATCACAAGACACTTCGGCAGCGAATGGAAAATCGGACGGGCGACACCTATTGCTGGAGGTGTCATCAAAAAATGGATCCACTTGGATTCCCACTCGAGATTTACGACGATTTTGGCCGATTTCGAACCCAAGAAAGCCTTGAGCATCCGGACAATCTGATCCAAGCGGCCAAGCGAGGCGAAGTCAACGAATTTGGTGCCTCGCTTCCAATTTACAAGACCTTATCCGTCGAGCCACACGGAGTACTACAAGGCACAGAGGACGCAACACTCGATGGCAATGTCGTGGATGCTTTCGACCTGATCGACCGCCTTGCAAAATCGGATAAAGTCCGTCAATCGATCATCCGTCATGCCTTCCGTTACTTCTTGGGTCGCAATGAGACCCTGTCGGACTCCAAAACTTTGATCGATGCAGACAACGCTTACCTCTCTAGCAACGGCAGCTTTGACGAAGTGATCGTTTCGCTACTGACCTCCGATTCCTTCATCTATCGCAAACGCAACACCGGGGAATAATCGATGCTAATCAACCGCCGAGAACTCTTGAAGACGACCGCCTTGGGCACCACTAGCCTCGCGTTCACACCTTCCTTCAATCACTTGACAAGCGCCTCCGAAAACGTGGCGAATGAATTCCCGCACCGATTCGTTTTTATTCGTAAATCTAACGGCAACCTGACAACACAGTTTGGCCTGCCTTCCTTTTCGTCCGAAGAATTAAAGAAGCACAACGAAAAACAAGCTTTCGAAGTTGATCTGGCTAAACATGAACTGCCCGACTGGCTCCAAGGGCTCGACGACCACAAACAGAACATGACTATCCTGCATGGCATCTCAATGTCGGTCAGCGGTGGTGGACACTTCTCCTA
>JAAEMV010000085.1 GCA_024225195.1 Planctomycetaceae bacterium
GAACCTTGTCGAGCACTGGCTTGGTACATCACGACGACGTCGTGCAACAATTGCTTGTTGATCGAGGATGCAATTTCCGTCGGATCGATCTCGTATTTACCGATTTCTTTTCCGCTACTGTCGTATACAGGCAAACTAGCCATGATTGATGTCAACCTACTTCTTGTTTGTCTCTTGAATTACCAGATAGCCACCGTTTGGCCCGGGGACTGCACCTTTGATAAGTAGCAGATTGTTTTCGGCATCGATTTTGTGGAGTCCGAGATTACGAACAGTAACCCGAGAAGCACCGTAGTGCCCGGCCATTCGCTTCCCCTTAAACGTGCGACTCGGCCATGCACTCATGCCGGTACCACCAGCATGACGATGACACTTTTTCACACCGTGCGTAGCTCGCTGACCGCTGAAGTTGTGACGCTTCATAACACCCGCGAATCCGCGACCCTTGCTGACGCCGATGACGTCCACTCGAGCGACTTCTTCGAGGACAGCAACGCCGATGTCCTGACCAACTTCAACGCCTTCTGTTTCACCACGAAGCTCACGGATGAACTTCTTCGGCTCACAACCAGCTTTGGCGGGCGACTCAACGCCCTTTGCAGCAAGAGTGCTGCTTCGCTTTGATTTAATGTCTGCCACGTGGCCACGCTCTGAACGAGCGGCCTGGCTCTGACGGGATCGACGATCCTTGGCCGGACGCTTTTTGTCTTCAAAGCCCAACTGAACGGCTGAATAACCATCTCTTTCATCTGTACGCAGCTGAAGCACCTTGCAGGGCCCCGCTTCGACAACTGTGACCGGCGTCGCTACCCCTGTTTCGGGATCGAACACCTGCGTCATCCCGACCTTACGGCCGAGTATGCCTTTCGTCATGACTATTCGCCTTATTGATTCAATTGGACTCGCCGCCAAGAAGCCTAACCAGCAAACGCGGTTAGCTTATCTCCGCGGCTTCCGTACCATATGTTCTTTACTTAAATATAAAATAGATCCCGCGACCTACTTCGTCGACGCCTTGATCTTGATCTCAACGCCCGCGGGCAAACTCAATTTGTTTAGTGCTTCGATTGTCTTGGCTGTCGCCTGGACAATATCAATCAAACGCTTGTGCGTTCGGATCTCGTACTGCTGACGAGCCTTTTTGTTTACAAAAGGCCCGGACAGGACAGTGTATCGCTCAACTCTCGTTGGGAGTGGAATCGGCCCGTGAACTTCTGAATGAGTCCGCTTGGCAGTTTCGACGATCTCCGCAGCGCTCTGATCTAGAATCGAGTGATCGTACGCTTCCATACGAATTCGAATTACTTCATGAATACCAGCCACTCAGTTCGTCTCCCAACAATTGTGATTCCTTCACAACACTAAACCAACGCGGTCATAAATGCGTACCGAAGGCGACTCCGGTTTTTCTGCCGGATGCGAATTCGGTGTGAAGATTGGTTTTCCTACAGAACTTGCGGGAAAACGGAAGAATTTATGCTCTCGCGGTGCTATCGTCAACCGCAAATAAACAAAATACCTCGAAGAATTATATCCTCGCTCAACCTCAAGAAAAACTCGCCACCAGAAGTGGTCTTTATCTCTAAAAATCGAGGAATTGCAATGTGTCATCGTACTCGAAACGGTCTGAAATGTAGGGGATAATCTCGGAATTTGAAAAAAGTTCGATTTCGTCAGCATTATTAGCCGGATCGACTCAATTTTCGACATGGTTTTGTCTATTCCGTAGAAACGTGCCGGAATCGACGCGCTATCCGTTGGGTTCGTGTGTACTTGGCCGTTTGTGCAGCGGGGAGGCTTCGGTTAATTGCGTCGTCCTGGCTGGTTGCGTGGCTTGGGGCGGTTGCGTTTGGTGGTTTCGGGTTGATCGATGATTTTTGGATAGCGGGGCGGGTCAAGTTGCTCGTTTTGGTGCTTGCCCTCTACAATAGGCTCGTTCATATATTTTGGTGTTACACCTGATCTTTCCCGTTATCTGTCTGGTTCCAGGGGTCGGAAATAGGGTGTTTCCGCAGTGGTTGGTTTTTTTTGTGCGGTGGCAAGGGGTTTAATGAAGTGATTTGCGTTCGATTAATATTGTTGGTTCTGGTGTCGCTGGTGTTCGCCGACCCCAGTTTTTCGCAGACGATTGGCGGTCGGAACGTCTACCGGCCGGTTCAGTTGCCGGTAGTTTCGTTTTTTAATGTGAGAACCGCGGTAAGTGTCCCCGACGGCGGAACAATGTCGTTA
>JAAEMV010000086.1 GCA_024225195.1 Planctomycetaceae bacterium
ACTCGCGCGAACGGTCTATGATCAGTGGGCATGCCAGAATGTCGGAGGCGTGCTCAAGGTTTCTTCCACGGATGATCACTGGATCCGCGACTTACCCTTTTTCAAAAGAGAGGGGCGAACCGAATTCTTCTGCCCGTGTTTTTGGGTAAAGACGAAGCTTGGCTGATCGAGCGTCGGTGTTACACAGGTCATAAACATCGCACGGAAATCGATAGGAACCGCTATTGCAAATGAGTGTCGCTAAAAAAACTATGTTTTTGCTGCGGTTTCTTTTTGACTCATGCAGTTAAATGTAAATCACCCGCGTTACAACTAACTTAACTACGTCGACGAGTTAAACCTGGCATGATTAACTATAAAATAAACGGAAACACAATTGCCTTCAAATGCCCTCATTGCAATGCAAATCTAAAGACAAAACTGAAAGATGCTGGGAAAACTGATAATTGCCCCACCTCTTCATGCAATGGGAAGTTTATTTCTCCCGGCATCGAGGAATTGCGAATAGCGGAGGAGCGACAACGCGAACAGAACAAAATAGCGGAGGAGCGAAAACGCCGGCAGAAGAAATTAGCGGAGGAGCGAAAACGCGAACAGAAAAAATTAGCGGAGGAGCGAAAAAGCGAACAGAACAAAATAGCGTACGAGCGAAGAAGCGAAACCAAGCTTAAGACAACTCGGACTGCAAAGAAGCTGGAGGGATGGGCGGATAAAAAACTCGAAGAGTTTTTGTATCAAGCAAAGGTTCTTCTATTTCCTGTGGGTTTTTTGACGATTGTATTTTGCAGTATAGGCTTCGCGATTGGACTCCTAGCAATGACAAATGAAGAAGGTCAGAAATGGGGGGGCTATGTAATTGCATCTTCGGTAATAGTGCTGGTGCAATGCCTGCTTGTAACATTAGTTTTATCAGGAATTATGTTAATAGAATCGCACTCGCGAAAAATCCGTGAAGAAATCAATAGCTGGAAAGCAGCTAATACTGATGTGCCGGATTCGAACGATTCTCAATAGTCAAGTTGTTTCCTTAGGTAGTGCTCCCGAACTGCGAGGGACAGACCGCAACTGCCGATGTGAGGATTCGAGCCGACAATCAACGCCTTGAGGATGGCTTAGCTAAACTATTCAGGGTGACTTTCTCGCTCGTTCGAGCAAATCGCGACGCCCGAGAGCAACCCGTCCTTGCCCATCAGGCTACGACGAGTGGTCACGGAAAAGGATTCCAGATGCTGGGCTGGTGCC
>JAAEMV010000087.1 GCA_024225195.1 Planctomycetaceae bacterium
CCTGGTCATTTCCCGAATCCGTATACCGGTCCTCGGATGTTCATCTCTGCGAGCCGGGGTGTATTCGCTCGCCTGATGGAAAGAAGTTAGCAGTTCTCCTTCGCGAGAACGCGCGGCGCAAAAATTCCCACATCATTTTTTCAGAGGATGAGGGAAAGACGTGGTCCAAGCCACGCGAACTGCCGTTGGCACTGACGGGGGATCGACATACGGGGAAGTATGGAGCCGACGGTCGTCTGTTTATCAGTTTTCGATGCAACTCTCCCACAGATAAACGAAAGAGTCGACCATTCGAAGGGGACTGGGTCGGTTGGGTTGGAACCTGGGAAGACCTAGAAAATGGCAGCGACGGACAGTATTCCGTACGGTTGAAAGACAATAAAAAAGGATACGATACGACTTATCCTGGAGTCGAGGTTCTGCCAGATGATACGTTTGTGGTGACTACCTATGGGCATTGGTCTCAGGGCGAGCAGCCTTATATTTTAAGTGTGCGATTTAAATTGAGTGAACTCGATACAATGGCTGAATGAACTGATAGACTGTGAGATATCCCATTTTTGATCCTGGCCCCATTTCAATGGCTGAGAGATTTTCATGAACACTGACAACCAATACAACAACCCTTACACACCGCAGGGGCAAATGCCTACGACTACGCTGGGGCCAAAGCATAGCCCCAAGGACGGACCGATCCGCAAGGTGGACGTCCGGCCAATAGAGTTGTTGAGTCGGTCTAAGGAATTGATTGGTAATCAATATGGATTGTTTCTTGGAATCTCATTGGTGGGGATTCTTGTTGGCTCGATGGTCCCATTTGGGATTGTGATGGGGCCAATGTTGATCGGTATCTACTTGTGCTTTTTGCACCGCCAGGCGGGACGGCAGGTCGAATTTGGAACTCTGTTTAAGGGGTTTGATCAATTTGGTGATGGACTAATTGCTTATTTGATCATGGTTGGTTTTTCAATCGCCATGTCGCTGTTGACGGTTGGTTTTTTTCTAGTTGTTGGCTTAGCTGCAATGGCGTTGATTGCTGGGACGATGGAGGGGGATGCTGCGGCAGGTGTTGGAATCGGTTTGGGAATCCTGATTTACATTCTCTTTTTTGTGGCGCTCATGGTTGTCAGCGTTTTGATTAACCTTCCATTTGTTTTTGCGTTTCAGTTGATTGCCGATCGAAAGCTCTCCGGCACCGAAGCGATCAAGCAGAGTTGGGCGGGTGCGAAACTGAACTTTGGTGGAATCGTTTGGTACATGCTGGTCAACTATTTCCTTTTAGTGTTGGCCGCGATGGCATGTTACATCCCCGCCATTCTGCTGATGCCAGTCTCAATGGGAGGACTGTTTTTGTTGTACAGCGATATCTATCGAGGCGAATGATGCAATCGTTACTGAAGCAAGTCGCCCGATGTTTTGAGGGCTAAGTTAGCGCGAGATAGGGATGTAATCCTAGTGCGTTTTTTTAAACGTTTGATTCGATTGGTGCTGAATCAAGTCAATCGATTTTTTCGCAAAACGCTCGCCAAGGATGCGGTATCCCTCCGGATGGTAATGCAAGTCGTGGATGACTTTCCCGTCAACTTTCCGATCGTTGAGGTCGTCCGTATCAACCCATTCGGTTTTGGGTTGAGATTCGGCAAACTCTTTCTGGATGCGACGAATATTCAACCGACCTTCCAATCGCTTTTGTACATCGAGCCCACTGTCGCTGATTCGGCCAATGACCATATAAAGCTCTTTGATTTTTAGATCTGATTCCAGTTGAGTCCGTAGTTCTTTGAGATAGGCGTCGTAGGCCGTGTTGTTGAGGTCTGATTCACCTTGCATCCAGACCAGTGTGACAGTTTGGATCGTTTGTCCTTCGATTGCCGTCGTCACTTTTTTGGTTAGCCGGCCGTAAAGTTCACCTCTAACTTTAGGAACACGGCCAGTTGTTGGCGGTGGGAATTCGTGGTTCGACTTGCACCAGCTACGAATCGACTGACCGCTCGCCGCGTCTTTGACGATGATCACGTTATCTTTCCCAAAGGCTTTTGACACAGTGGGGGTGAATGATAACTCGGGATTCATCCCGACCATGTTCGACTGTCCAGAGAGAATAAACAGATGCTTCCCCTCCGTGGATGTGATTTCGCCAGTCCATGCAGCCGAGCTTAGCAGGTGGATGGCGCTCACTGTGATAGCTAAAAATAGAGACGCGGCTGGATTCTTAATACTGATCATTGAGCGTCCTGAGGAATTATCTATTTTGAAATTGCTGAATTGCTAACGCTACTTCTTTGTGGGTTTTAGTTTTGCGCGAATCATTTCAACGAGCTGCTCGGCTTCATCGAGTTCGACCGGCCGCATGCTCATCCAGCCTCCTTTAGAGGTAAGGAAGTTAGCGACCTCTTCGGCATCCGCCAACGCGGCGTCCCAATCCTCGAGAGCAACATAGGTTTTTGCTCGGGCGCGAATGTGCATGTAGTTGTAAACGGGTTTTCGGAGCTTTCGTCCTCGTTCGTCGACTGCTTCGGGGTCGAACGGCGGTGCGATTTTAAAGATAAGTTTTTTGGCTTGATCGATCTTGCCGCTTTCCAGAAGTGCAACGACCGCTTCCTCGTCTTGCCTGTCAATCAGGTTCGGGATGAGTTGCGAACGCGTCCTGCTCATCGTTAGTCCGGAGTTGACGAGTGCGATGCTACCATCGGGTCGAAAAACGAGTGCATTAGGTTGTTGATCCTCGTCGAGGATTCCAAGCTGCTGAACGAGAGGATTTTCGAGCCCCCCTTGGACTACCAATGTCTGGCAGCCGAGCGATTTTTCTTCGAGATATTTTTCAACAGGGCCAGTGTTCTCGTCCAAAACTGCCACCATGACCTGGGTGTCGTCGAGTGCTCTCTTATCGATATAGGGATTCAAGTATCTGGTTACCGCACTTGGCAATGGAGATTTTTCATTTTCGACCCAACTATGGGTGAACAAAACGATTGTCCATTTTCCCTTGCAGTCTTGAGGAATCCGAATCTTCTTCCCATCGAGCGTTTTCAGTTCTGCCTGGAAGCGTCGCTCGAATTGGTCGGGATGTCCTTGTCCAAGAATCCACTGTTGCCTGCGTCCGTAAGACCAACCGGCAGTGAAAGGTACACGAAAAATCCAATACCGGTGGTAACGGTCGAGCAAAAAAGATGCGTAGGTCCACATCGAAGGTTCGTCGATATGTTGCGCGAGAATCAGTTCACGATACTCTTCATGAAGATCTGGATCAGCAACGTCAAGTGCGAGTAACGATGCGGCGGCCAACGCGATGCCGGGCGCACTTTTTCCTCCTGAGGATTGGACAAAATCACGGATGATTGGCTCCGGTTCAGCTTGCGGGTCGCGAAGCGATTCTTTGGCGAGGCAGAATCGGGCAATGATATCTGCCCCTTTGGGCATTTCAGAATCTAATGCCGTTTTCGATTCCTCAACCGCTTTGAGATAGTAGGAGTGTTTGGTGGTCAGTTTCCAAAGTCCAAGTTGTGCAATGATCAGGCGATTGCGCACGATCCAAAGATCGGGAGCGTTGGGATGATCGGCGATCGCTTTGCTGCAGAGTTTGCTTGCTTTTTGGTAAGCGGATTGAGTTTCTTTAAACGTAGCCCGGTAGCGCATCGGGGACTTAATAAAACAGTCTTGAATCTCTTTGAGTGTTTTCTCTGGAACTGAGGCATTCGTTCGTTTGATTGGTTTAGAAATCGACTTTAGTTCGGGAGGAAGAGCGGGGTTGAATTCACCTTCCGTCTCGATAATGAAAAAGTCACCGGCAAAAAGAGAGGAGAGTTGGTTGACGTATCGTTCTCTACTCCAGTCCCTCGCCAAAGAAGATTGAAACCATCGTTCGTGGTCTCGGGTGCCATCGTCGCCAACTTTTTTTCGTGTCGAGCCTGCCATGACCAAAGCGGCGTAGCCTGTGGGAGTGAGGGTGACCATCGCGGTGTCTTTCCTGGCGAAGGTTTTGTACATCCGGTTTTCGCGACCTTCGGGAAGATGCAGGGCAGGCCAGTCGACGCCATTGTCTCGCAGGATTTTTTCACCGGCGTCGGGAAGTTGATCGACATTGAAGCTGATAATCCGTATTCGTCCCTCCATGTCGGCTTTGTGTGCTTTGTAGTGAGCAACAAGTCCGTCAAAGTCTTTCTTGCCGTGTTCTTCTTTTGTCCAGAAATAGAGAACGGTAGTTTGTCCCAAAATGTCGGCCGGCAGATGGATCATCTGACCATCACTTCTCTCGAACGTTCCGCAAAAAGGCGCTCCAAAAACCTGGCCGCCCAGTTTTTCACGCTGGAAGTTGATCATGTCGAGATCCCCCGCAAACCGATCAGTCATCTGTTCGCGAATGTTTTTAATCATGCGTGGGTCACCCAGCTCAAGGGCC
>JAAEMV010000088.1 GCA_024225195.1 Planctomycetaceae bacterium
CGATCGGTTTCGCGAGCGCCCACGTCGCCGGGTGAAATACGATTCGAGCAACGAGTCATTGAGGGAGTACCAACGCACGTACGAAAAGACGCATGATCTGGTTTGGGTTACCAAGACGATCCCAGTGGGGGCGGGGCCGTTTAAAGTGACGCTTCCAATTCCAGCTGAGATTCGTGGAGATTGTATTGTCCGCGGAATGTTGCAGTCTGCTGATCATTTTTCAATTGGTTCTGTGCCGGTTGAAATCTTGAAGAACAATCGCAGTCGTCAAGCTGAGTTGCGAACACAGGAATTGATAAAGTGAATCATTGTTAGTCACTTCGCCGAAAGGCTAAGCAAATTAATTGTTTTGAGACGAGGCGTCTGATCTTGCGATTCGATCCCCTGCGAGAAATCGGGTTTGCTGGTATCATGCGGGCAACGGTCAAATTCAACCCGGCTAAATTATGAGCGAACCAGAAAAACTAACGAACCCTCAATCGAAATCATCGAAGGCTGTCCTCTACGTATTCGCAGGGCTGATCTTATGGGGGGCAATCATTGCGTTTGGTGCCTTTCAAACGCAAGCATCGACGGATTACCGAAGACCGTTGATTGTCATCGGAGTCATGGGTTTTTTTCTGGGCGTATGGTGGTTCGCACTCCGTTCGAAACGAATGAAAGATCAATCGAACGTCTGACCCAAAAAGCCTGGCCTGAAATCAAAAAACTGATTAGGAACGACTTTTGACTTTTTTAGCGTTGGCCTTTGCTCGCTTCTTTTTCGCCTTTTGGGTTTTTTTAACCGCCTTCATTTGGGCTTTCTTCTTTGTTTTAAGCCGTTTTTCCTTTTCGGCTTGCTGCGGATCGATGAACCCTTTTTTGCGAGGCCGAGGGATACAAACAACTAACATGCCCAAAAGCAGGAAGGCTGCAATTAAGCCATAAGCATATAAATACTCAGTTTGTTCGTACATTCAGGAATCTCGTCGGTCGAAATCAAAGTGGTGTTATATCGGTGAACACTAGTTTATTTAATTGGTGAGGTTCTGACAAACCTCGAACTCAGGTCGTGGTGGTCGGAAAAAGTAGTTTCCTTTGACGTTCAGTCGCCATTACCTGCAAAAACGGTTTAACGTGGATCCGTGATTGCCAAATAAAGATCATTATTTTGTGCAACGGGTAATCAACCATTCTGCTATTTCAGTTGAATTTTCAGTCAATGGGAGTTCGGTCTGCGTGCCGTCAGCAAGCCATTTGACTTGCACCACGCCGGAGGCAAATTCATCAGTACCTGCAATGATGACTGCTCGAGCACCACGTCGATCTGCGTATTTAAATTGTTGATTTAGTTTTTTTGATTCGGGGTAGAGCTCTACGGCAATTCCTTGACTGCGGAGATCGGCTGCAAGTTTGAGGTACTCCTTGAGTTTGGATTTATCAAACTGGACAATCATGACTTCAGCCGTTGTCTTAGTTTTGGGTAACAAGTCAAGTTGTTGCATCGCAGCGAGTAGTCGGTCGAGACCAAGTGAGGCACCAATTCCCGGGAGTTGTTGTTTGGTATAGAGTTGCGCGAGGTTGTCGTAACGCCCGCCGGAGCAAATGCTGCCAAAGCTCGGAAGGTCGGTTAAAAACGTTTCCACAATTGTCCCGGTGTAATAGTCCAGACCGCGGGCAATGGAGACGTCGATCTCTAAGTTGTTCTCTGTCAGACCCAGAGCCTCTGTGGCATCAATGACGTCCGCCAACTGCTCACGTCCTTGCTCGGCAAGTTCGTTGCCCGCGCAGAGCGAACCAAGCTGCTGGATGATCTCGCGATTGGTTCCCGAGATTTGTGAAAGCATTAAAATTTGGTCGATTGACGAATCGGCTGCACCGGTAGTTTCCAGCATTTCCAAGCGGACTTTTTCCGGGCCAATTTTTGGTAATTTATCGAGTGCTCTCAAGACCGCAACACTGTGCTCCGCCAAGTTAGCCTTTTCGAGAATACCGTTGAGGACTTTGCGATTGTTCAAGCGGATTTTAAATTGCTCAAAACCGATAGCTCGGATCAGGTCGTTGATGACGAGCACCGTTTCGATATCACTGGCAATTGAGTTGGTTCCAATTGTATCGAAATCGCATTGCGCGAATTCGCGAAACCTTCCCGCTTGAGGCCGCTCACCCCGCCAGACATTACCAATGTGGTAGCGTTTGAATGGCATTCCTAACTCGTTGTGGTGTTGAGCAACGAATCTCGCTAGCGGGACAGTTAAATCGAACCGCATCGCGACATCTCGCTTGCCATGCTGAAACCGATACATCTGCCGATCAGTTTCTTCACTTCCCTTGCCACAGAGGATTTCTGACAGCTCCAAAGTAGGAGTATCGATTGGAACAAATCCGTACGATCGATACACTCTTCGTGCGGTCTCCATCAGTTTCTCCCGCGGGATCATCATTTCTGGAAGGAAGTCCCGGAATCCGCTGAGCGTTCGAGGTTGGATCAATTGGTTTGACATATCGCAAATCTGCGTGGTGAAAGGGGAGTTGGTGAAACGCTGAACTGAAATCTGGGCAGGCGGAGTTTATTGGATAACTGGAAGACCCGGTTTGGGAGTTCGAAAATCGCGGTAGTCGTGGAAACGGGCATTGGAGTATTCTTCGACCTGTTCGGCTGTTTCGAAGTAGCGGTCAAAAGTATAGCCGTCATCATACTCACAATTTACGGTTGTATAATCCTGGCAAATTTGGGGGCGAGTTTCATAAATGCCGCAACGGTAGTCCTCGCCGAGGTGTTTGCAGGGACTGTGGACCAGCAGGAACCAGTCATTATTTTCTGTGAACACCGTGGCATATTCATGTAGCAGATACCAGCGGATGTAGCCAAACGCTTGGGCTGTTTCAGGGCGATCGATAGCAAGGGAAAAATATTGACAGCATTTGGCCGTGCAATGGTCGCATAAGACCTCTCCCGGTCTTAACTCATCTCGTTGGATTTTCTGTCGAAGTCGGTTCATGCGTTTGGCTGCTGAAGTAGCCTGAAAAGGGTGATTAATTTCAGTGAAGCCTGGGTTGGCTTCCGTTATTGCTATCGTCCACAATAGTCCGAAAGATTAAAACTAACAGAGCTTGGTCTAAGTTAACAGAGACCCCTTTTTCTGTGAGGAACCGTTGGGAAATTTTACTTCCGAAATCAGTCAATTCTTGTCGATCGTCGGAACTGATTCCTGGTCACTTTCGAGTGTTGTTTTGGGGCAAGGTGTAATTTCTCTTTTTGTCGAGTCGTTCAAGCTATTATTGATTCTATTGGCGCCCTTTGTGGCTTTCGCGGTTGTTATCCATTGGTTTGAGTATTTGACTCAGCGACGCATGTCGGAGCGATTAGGTTGGAAGAGTGTGCTTTGGACGGGGTGGCTGGGGACGCCGGTTCACGAGTTGAGTCATGTGTTCATGTGCCGCGTTTTTGGACATCGAATCGATGATGTTGCCCTGTTTGAGCCGGATCGTGATTCTGGGCGACTGGGTTATGTAAGGCACTCATTCGAAGCAGGCAATTGGTTTCAGGAGATGGGTAACCTGTTTATTGGTATCGCTCCGTTGATGGGGGGATCTGCGGTATTGGCAATTTTGCTGTGGCTATTCTACCCAGAAGCAGCCGCTAACGCTGCGGAATCGACCCGCCTGACGGCAGGTGACTCTTCCTTGCTGCAAGTCTGGGATTCAGTGGTGGCGGTCGTTTCGGAAATCGTGACCCTCTCCAATTTAGCGACGGTTCGATTCTGGACCTTTGTCTATCTCGTGTTATGTGTTGGAAGCCATATGGCGCCGAGTCGATGTGATTATCAAGGTGCGTCCCGCGGCGTTATTTGGGTGGCAGGAATCTTGCTGGTAAGCGTATTCCTGTTGGCATGTGTCGGTGTTAATAGCCAGCAAATGATAAACGGGATGATTGGGATCATGGGGCCGCTCTTTGCGGTTCTCGGGCTGGCAATTTTGTTATGCGGTCTGACTACTACCTTGGTTTTTAGCTTGACAGCACTGATGCCCATTCGCGTACATGGTAGGGATGAGCACTAAGTGGCGGAAACGACCGAATGTTGCTGCCGTAATTACCAGTTTTCGATTTCTTGCGTAAAATGATGGTATTCGAGCTTTCTTAGTTTTTTTTCAAAAACACCCTATGGATACGATTGTTCGTTCGTAGTCCTATTGAACCGGGGATCTGATTCGCTTTTTGATGGCGAAAAAATAACACGGAACATTTTATGAATGATGACATTAAACCTGATTCGGAAGATGCAGGAATCTCAGCGGGAGTGGGTTTAGCAGACTCGGAGCTCGCTTCGGCCGACTGGGTGAACGCTGCGATCGAGCTGCATGAGGGGGCACTGCTGCGCTATGCGCAACACTTCGTTCGTGATTTGGAATCTGCGAGAGATATCGTTCAGGACACTTTTTTGCAACTGTGTCGTCAAACGAATGATGAGATTCGCCCCCGCGTTGCTCAGTGGTTGTTTACGGTTTGTCGGAATCGCGCCATTGATGTTTGTCGTAAGGAGCGTCGCATGAAACTGGCACCAGAAGATCAGTTGGCAGATGAGTTGGCACAAAGTTCTGAGGCCTCGGAATTGCAGCCCAGTGCTGCAATGGAACGTCAAGAAGCCGCGACTGGATTAATGTCACAAATCTCAAAGTTACCAGACCGGCAACAAGAGGTGTTACGGCTGAAGTTTAATGCGGGTTTGAGTTACAAGGAAATCGCAGAAGTGACAGGATTAACCAGCAGCAACGTGGGATTCATTCTCCACACTGCGATCGCAAAATTGAGACAGAAATTGGTGCCCGCAAGTTGATGTGTTTTTGAGAAGTGACAAAGTCCGTTTTCAGTTGAGTTTTCGAACAGAACATTTGATTCCACGGAATCCTGATCACAAAGTTTTGAGTGTGATCAAAAATTAAGGTTGAACCATGATTAATAATGACGATCCTCGCCTGACCAGTTTTGTGCTAGGTGAACTTGATCCCGCAGAACACAAATTGATCGAACAAGCTGTGCTCGCTTCGCCGGAGTTGGCGGAGGCGGTTGAGGGGATTCGCCAACTGACGGAGGTGCTTGACGCAGCCTACCAGTCGGAAGAGCCGCTCCAATTAACCGAATCTCAGCGGGCCGAGTTGATTGAGATGCAAAAAACGGAGAACCGTTTGGTGGAACCGTCTGCATTCTCAGGGCGTTCATGGACGCCATTGGCTTTAGCAGCGAGTTTGTTGGGACTTTTGGTCGCAGGAGCATTTTTCTTTAGTGATCCTCAAGAGAATCGTGTCGCATCCCTTCCAGCGAAATCTACTGGACAGGAAATGAGAGCGTTGGAATCGGAGAGGCTGGAGAATCCAGGTGCCGATCTCTGGTTCGATTCCAGCGAGGAAGCAGATCAGATGGCAGTTGAAGCGCCAGTTGCCGAATTGTCACAATCTCTGGCACTTGGCAAAGCTCAAGTGGAAGGCTTGGATGATGTCGCTGAGCTTGAAATGGGAAGAGGGATGGGAGCTGTAAGTGGTGATTTACGTGGTGGCGGATTTTCAGGGAGAAACAGAAGCGGAGCTGGCGATGCCGCTCTTCCTCCCCCCGTCGCTGCTCAGCGTCCTGACACTGCGTTGCGGCTTTCTAAAAGTTTAGAGCCATTTGCCGGTGAAAACGGATTGGCGGAGTTGGCATCGGCGCCAAGGGATGCTTCCGGGGATATGGCGAAAGAGCAACAGCTAGGAGACCGTCGTGTGGATGGCGAGAGAATGGTTGAGGGGGACAGCTCGCAATCAGAGAAGAAGATGTCTTTAGGCGTTGAGCCTAGCGCCACTGCAAAGCCGGAGGCGGCAGCAAATTCGCTAAATAGTCTGACCAAAGATAAGACAAATTTGGCGAAATCAAAACCAAAGCAGCGGACCTGGAAACGTGTGGCAGCCAGCCCAAACACCAGCCGCCTAATGGTTGGCGACAAAACGGAGCTGGATCTTTCAGGAATGCAGGTGAAGGTGCAGGTCGATGGTTTTCGAGCCCGGGTATTGCTTGATTACTTTTATTACAACGATAAAGACCGACAGCTTGAGGGAGATTTCAAGTTGCGGTTACCCGACGATGCCTCGCTTTATTACTTTGCATTCGGAGAGAGTGTCTATGGTTTAAATTCCAAAGGTGCTCCTTTAGCCGATGAGTTTCTTGAGTCAGATAGTGATTGGGTCTCTCTCAAAGCAGACGATATTCGCCAGACTCGGAAGCAACATTGGATTCGCGTAAAAGAATCGCGGATGGTGCCAAAAGAAAAGGCAGCGCATGCTTTTCGAGAAACGGTACGACGAAAAGTTGACCCCGCGTTGGTAGAGTGGGCGGGCGCTGGTGTATTCAATGCACGCGTTTTTCCACTAGCACCTAAAAAACTTCACCGAATCGTGATTGGTTATGACGTGAATTTGAAGCAGGTGGGGGATGAGTGGATCTACGACTTGGAATTGCCTGAACAGACAGGAAAGCTACGGGTGGATTTAAATGTTCAGGCGACTCCTAAAGCAAAATATAAGATCGAGCCATCGGTGGAGTCAGAAAAGATCAAAAATAAGGATAGCCAGCAACTTCACTTTCGATTTGATGAAAAACCTGAAAAGCCAATTCGTTTGCTGATTAAGAAATCAAAAGAGACATTGCTTTCGCATCAGGGGGAATTTTGGGGGTGTCAATTTACGCCGGAGCTTCCGGTGACCGCGAAGGTTGTAAACTCACGTGGTATTTTCATGCTCGACACTTCACTGAGTAGCAATCCTGACAAATTCAATGTTTGGCTAAAACTGTTAAAAGCGACGCTGGAAAATAATCGAGATTCACTCAAGCAATTCAATGTCTTGTTGTTCGATGTTGACGGGCACTTTTTCAAAGAAGAATGGGTTAATAATAACGCGGAGAATGTGCGTCAATTAATGGAGCGTTGTGGTGAAGTTACGCTTGAGGGCGCTACCGATATTTATGGTGCGATTGAGCAAATAAAGAAGGCCACCTGGCTCGCCGATGGGGCGGACTCGGAGATGATTGCACCGGATCTGTTTTTGTTGAGTGATGGTGCAGCTACCTGGGGTGAGACCAACTTGCGGTTAATCGGTTCTGCATTGGCAACAAAATCACTCGGAAGTTTGTTCGCTTATCAAACAGGATTGACGGGAACAGCGATCGCGAGCCTGCGATTTCTAACAGATCAAACCGGCGGCGCGGTTTTCAGCGTGGTTAACGAAAGTGAAATTGCCAAGGCATCGCGTGGGCATCGTAACCGACCCTGGAAGCTATCAGGCTTCGTGGTTGACGGGGCAACCGATATTTTGACGGCTGGACGCGTTCAGTGGGTTTATCCAGGACAGTCTATCCTGATGGTAGGGCGTGGAAATTTTGGTGAGACTTTGCATTGCGAATTTGAGCAGGCAGGCGAGACTCACAGCTTCTCGCTAAAACCAACTCAGGTCGAATCTGAACTTGCAAGTCGTTTGTACGGTCAGGTGGCTGTAGGGCAATTAGAAAGTCTTGGAGACGGTGTGTTTGATGTTTCCGCCGCGTATGCGAGGCATTTTCGAATCACGGGAAATACTTGTTCGCTGTTAATGCTGGAAACTGAAGCCGATTACGAGGCTTTTAATATTAAGCCTCAGGAAGACCTGTTCGTTATTAACACCAAGTCTGCGGATGAGGTGGTCGAGGATGCAATGCAGCAATTTGACTCTGAGCTTTCAGAGCCAAAAGCACAGTTAGAGGCGTGGCTAACCCGTCTAGAAAGTATGCCTGGCATGAATTTTAAAATGCCGACGGCACTTAAATTAGCATTAGAGGATATCGAGGTAACTGCAATTTCAGAACCGCTCGAAACCACATTGGAGACGCGAGATAGTTTGCCCAAAGCCTATCTAGCAGGTCTCAATCAATCAAAGTTAAACTACGATTTAATTGAAAAAGAGGCTGAGAGACGTGCTGTGGTTTCGATTGACGATGCCGTCAAAGTTTATAGTTCTCTCGTCGAAAATAGCCCCGGTGATTTAGTCGTGGCTCGAGATGTCGCCTATACAGCGCTCCAGTTGGGTCGTCCCGCACAGGCTTATCACTTATTGCGAAAGGTCGCCCTCGCGAGGCCATTTGAGGGGAGTATTTATTTGAGCATCGGCCATTGCCTTGCAGAGTTGGGTAAACCAGATTTGGCGATTGTGTATTACGAAATTGCATTGAATGGCGAGTTCCAGCGAACCGGAAGTGACTTCAAGCAAATTGTTTCAGCCGAATATTTGCACCTGTTGCGGCAAATTGAAAAGAAGAAACTGAATAGCTCGCTTCAGCGCTTCGCCGCTGCAAGGTCGAAAACCCTGAAAGATATTTTGAAGTTCGACGAATCTGATTTGCTGATTACGATTCGGTGGAATACGGATATGACCGATGTCGACTTGCACGTTCACGAACCGTCCGGGGAACAGTGTAATTATCAAAACAAACGCACACGATCCAATGGTCAAATTAGTTCAGATATCACCACGGGTTTTGGGCCGGAGATGTATTTCAATGTCAAAGCGCCGCAGGGCAAGTACGACGTGAAGGTCGATTACTTTGCACAAGACAATAACCGCATTGAGTTTCGGAGCAAAGTTTACGTGACGGTCTACCGAAATTTTGGACGGCCTGACGAACTCGTGACGCGAGAGACCGTGAGCTTGAAAAATGTTGGCGGTAAAGAGACGGTTGGCACCATTGGAATTTCTGGCAAGTAATCCATTGGTTGTTTTTCTCTTCTGTAAATGACTTGATTGTCAGCCCTGCCTCGCTACGATTCTCTTAGGCTGGTACCGATCAGCAGCGAGCTTGAGTTCATGTCTTTGTGAATTGCTCGTTTTTATCGTTGTAACCGTAATAATCGGATGCTTCGATGGCACTTTTTCTTTTTATTAAAGCCGTGCGGGATGTAACGATTCTGTAGGTTGTTGGTGAAATTCACCTAAGCTCGAAACGACTAGACCCTGCGTCTGCCACGCCCGATAACTGTAAGTACACAGTGAATCGAAGGAGTCGAATCCCCTTATCAACGGACAAGTGGGGCGCTGGAAACCAAACGTTGGTTATGTCATAGTCGCACTCGGACTCCGATTAAGGAAAGATTCATATGTCGTTGAATAAGCAGATTAGAGTAGTAACGCGAGCGTCCGACGGATCGCTTCGAATCAAGGACTTCGAAGATTTCGATCAAATAGCGACACTTCACGACCAAGTGGGAATCGATGACTGTAGCACCGATTTAACGCTTCGTGGATTGCCTTTGTTTCGAGGATTGATTGGGCCGCTCGCGGAAGGGAAATCGATAGTTCGCTACGAGTCTCCCGAGGTGTTTGAAGCGTTAACGAAAGAGTGGAGTCAGGCCAAGACAAAACGCCGTCGGCGTAAAACAAAACCAGCAGCAGGAACCGTTCCGATTCCAAACGTGTCGATGACATCTCCGCTGGGATCGGGAACCATGGTTCCCTAAGACGAACAACCATATACCAATCCGGCTGTCTTCCAAACGGAAGATCAACCCGGTAACGCCCCTCACTGACGGGGCGTTTTTTTATGCGCTGAGAGGTTTTTGGAATGTGACGGTGTGTAGTATTTACATGCTATTAGCATGCATCTGTTGAGGCTGTCGATTGGTTCATGGTTTAGGCTGATCGTAGGGTCAGTTTGTGGTTGGATTTTTTTTAAACAACCTTTTTTGAACAAGAAACGAACAAGCTTCGTAAGCGTTGTGACAGGGATGAACCGCAACTCAATATAAGCGTCTCATTTTGACAGATCGTTGTCATCGTAACGCTTTTCTTAACCTACATGGATATTGCGGATCGCGCCGGTAAAAGTTGGTTCAAAATTTTTGACCAATGGACAACCGTGGTCTATTTTTTAACGGCCATTTTGTAGTCGATTTTTGCTCCACTGTTGGACACTCGCTTTGGCCGTTTTCTGGTTTGACTCAGAACTCTGTTTGCTTCGCTCCCAAATTCAAAGTAGCAAGCAGAAGGATCCGGGTTACCTTCGAAGGATGGCAATTGAGAATGGATTATTTGTTACTGGCTAACCGAGCGCGTTTGCTCGGGAGATTTAAGGTGCCCTGTGCTGTATTAGCTGTATTCCTTTGGAGTGCGTTGCTGAGCAATGGTTTACAGGCTCAGTCTACCGCCCAACCGAAAACGTCGGTGGTTGATTCTGCGGAAACGCCCAGCGTTGGCAATTCTGTGCAGCAGCAGGGAGAGGTTTTTGAAAGCCAGAAGCAGTGGGGGGAAGCACTCGCTCTTTATCAAAACGCTTTGAAGGCAAATCCTGATGACCGGACTCTTCAACTCAAGCGAGCCTTCGCAAGAATTCATTTTGACCTAGATAGGCGGTACGCCGATACCAGTTTTATCAAAACGATTAAGTCAACGGATGCGAACACTTCGATGAACGTGTACGCAGAAGTATTGTTGAAAATCCAGTCTTACTACGTTGATGAACCTAATTGGGCGAACATCGTCAACTACGGATTGACCAGTTTGAAAGTAGCGATGCAGTCGGATGGTTTTCGCCAGATCAATCTACCGACCATTTCAAAAGAGGCTTCGTTAGAGGTCTATTTGCAGGCGGAGCAGCGGTTGAGTAATGTTGCTGTCCGAACCAGAAATGATGCGTTCACTGTCGCCAGAGAAACCGCTGATTTTTTGAATAAGCAATGTGGCATGAGTTCTCAGTCAGTGATGTACGAATTTGTCTGCGGAGCCATTTCGGCTCTCGATCCGTACTCTGCCTTCATGTCCAGCAACCAATACAGCGAAACGATGTCACAGATCGAAGGTAACTTCGTAGGGTTGGGTGTTGAGTTGCGGACGCAAGCTGATTACCTAGAGATTGTCAGCGTAATCTCCAAGGGCCCCGCCGGGATGGGTGGGATTATTGAGGGTGATCGAATCGTTGCTGTTGATAACCAGAAGGTTTCTGAAATTGGCAGCAATCGTGCTGCTGATATGATGCGTGGCCTCGAGGGTTCTTTCATCTTGATCAGTCTCGATCGGGGCAACGGGATACAGACGTTACGCCTTCAACGGCGTCGGGTCGACATTCCCAGCGTCGATCAGGTCGGACTTGTCGATAAAGCATCGGGTGTCGGGTACATCAAGTTAACGAATTTCCAAAAGACGACTGCTGCGGATTTTGATGCGGCGTTGTGGAAGCTTAAGGCTCAGGGCATGCGGTCATTGATTGTCGATGTGCGTGGCAATCCAGGTGGACTGCTTTCCGCGTCCGTAGAGGTAGCGGATCGGTTTGTGCGAAAAGGGGTGATCGTCTCGACGAAAGGTAGAAACCCGATGGAAGATTTCGTCCACACGGCTAATCTTTCGGGAACGTGGGATGTGCCATTGGTTGTTCTTGTCGACGAGAACTCTGCCAGTGCCAGCGAAATCTTTGCTGCTGCAATCAGCGACAACAAGCGGGGTACCATTGTGGGTAACCAGAGCTACGGTAAGGGAAGTGTTCAGGGTATCTTCCCGTTAAACGTTTCGGGTGGAGGTGTTCGGCTAACAACGGCTAAGTTTTATTCTCCGACTGGACAGGCGATTAGTCGCGTGGGAGTGAAGGCTGACATTGTCATTCAGGATGTTTTGAAGCCGGGCGAGAATATCGATTCGCAAGTCGATACCGGCCTTCGGGTTGGCATCAAAACAGCCCAGCAGAAAATGGTTGATCGAAATGCTGCGTTGCGGTCAAAAGTATCATCGGTCGGAGGTTAGCAGTCTGCGAACCGGTCTGCTTGTCACCAGAGTATGAAAAACACTGTTTTCAATGAGTAAGTCTTAAGCGGCGTGTCACTTGGCACGTCGCTTTTTTATTTAATCCAAAGCTTGTCATTTCGTCCTCACTGTACTTAAATCGTTTCTTTCGACGGACTTTGACGGGGCAGCGGTTTCATATTTTTTAAAAAAAGATACGATTTGAGTAAGTGATCAGTCTCTTTATTAATGAGATAACATGCAGGAATTTTCTGAGTTTGAGCCATTGCTGTCCCGCTCGGTACAGGAAAAAAATCTTGAGTTTCAGCGACATGGCCGCCTGAAGCATTTAATTGCGGCTTCGCAATTGACTCCCGAATTATTGGAAAAACTCTGTCGCTCGGCGGATCTTATTCGCCGTCTTAGTCGTAACCCGGAGGGGAATCGCCGGTTACGCGATCTATTGGCTCACAAAAGAGCAATGCTGTATTTCACTCAACCGTCAACGCGTACGTTCCTCTCTTTCATGGCTGCTTGTCAAATTTTGGGTCTCTCTTGCAATGAGGTCCGCGACCCCAAAACCTCATCAGAGGTCAAGCGGGAATCGAGAATGGACTCGATTCGCATGTTTAGTAGCTATTTTGATGTGATCATTATGCGATCCCAAATTAGCAACTTTGCTGAATGCTGTGCTTATTTGATGAGTGATTTAGAGCGGCAAGAACGGCGGTCGGTTCCAATTGTTAACGCCGGTGCTGGAAGCGATGAACACCCGACCCAGGCGCTTTTGGATATGTACACAATCATTCGTACATTTGACTTCGACGAAAACTCTGAAAGCCGCCCGTCTCGATTGAATGAGTTGCGACGTTCGTTTCCATCGTTGATCTGCGGGCCAAGTCAGAAAACCTATACGTTTTGTGGAGACATTGGCCGGGGGCGAACAGTTCGGTCCCTGGCTACTGTTCTTTCTCAATATGAAGGGGCACGAATGATATTTGTGTCACCGGAGCATGACGTCCTCGTCATGGATGAAGAACTTAGGCAGCGGCTAAAAATGACGGGTGTTGAGTTCTACGAAGTTAACAGCCTCGATGCGGAAATCGACGGGGAAAGTGTTCTCGGGCAGACCGACTGTTTGTACATGACACGAATTCAACGGGAACACAATTCGAAGGATACCGAACAGGAAATTGCCGAAATCGACTTGAATCCGTTTTTGCTCTCCCCTCAACGGGTTGGAGTCTTGAAGTCTTACGCTCCCATCCTGCACCCCTTCCCGCGAGACAGCGTCGTTGGTGAGATACCGACCAGTATCGATTCTGATCCACGGGCGATGTACTTCCGCCAGGCGAGGAACGGAATGTGGGCCAGGGCTGCGTTGCTGGTTCATTTGTTTGACGCTGCGGATTCTCTATTCTTTGCCTACTCAGATGTTTTCCGGTCGCCAAAGTAAGTCTCACACAGATGGCATGAATTCGAAACATAAGCAAGAAGCAGAGACGAAAGCATATCGGCGATTCGGAATCGGAATGCTGGCAAATCGACGCTAGGCAATCGAATATGCCGATTGCCAGATAAAACCGATTTTGACGGTCAAGTAAGATAGTCCTGCGAATCCGCTCAGTGGGGTGGGAGTCCCTCAAATTTGGCTCAAAGCGTCGGTTTCGGCAAACCATGTGTCTTGGATGGTCGATGGTACAAGTGTGAGCGCAGCATGCTGGAATTCGTAAGAATTGTCGATATTTCAACAAAAGAATTGGCACGCTAAAACTCATGGAAGTATACTTTTATGAGTCGACAGCCCGCTGTTTTGCGTGCCAGGTTGACTTACAGCGAGAGTTGCTTTGGTTGCTTTCGGTGTATTTTACAGTGAACTGCAGACTCGCAATTTAGTTTGGGTTGAGTCGAAGAGTCAGCTAGTCCTTTCCAATTTGGTCAACTTTAAGGCCACAACGAGGTGTCTTGATGAACTTGATGGGCAAAATATTTACGCTTTTGATTTTCTTCATGAGTATTTGCTTTTTAGTAATTGCTCTGATGGTGGGTGCAACCCACCGAAACTGGAAAGCGATCGCTGTTGAAAAGAATGGTGAAGCTGCGAACTACAAGAACGCTCTAATCGAAGCTAAGTCGAATACCAGCGACAAAGAGAAATTGCTGGCAGCGGAGCGAGCAAGCCGCGCAATGCAACTCGCACAACTCGAATCGCAACTCAAAGTGCTATCGGCTTCAAGAGATTCGAAAGAATCTGAACTTCGTGTCGTTGAAGAGCAAAGCCAGAAACAACTGGATGAACTCGAAGAAGCCCAAAAGCGAATTTCAGATCAGGACATTGAAGTCGCTGACCTTAGAGCCAACAACAAAAAGCTTGTTGACGACATTGCGACTCAGTTCTCGCTAGTTCGAAACCTGACAAATCAGTCTTTCGAAATTAAGAACCAGATCGAGTTGTTGAAGAAAAAAGAAATGGATTTGGTTGCGAACCTTGCGAAGTCAAAGAAGGTCCTTGATCGTAACGGTTTAACAGTGAACTCACTGACTGATCACATCGTGCCGAAACTTGACGGTTTGGTTGTCAAGACTTCGTCAGATGGATTGTTCGCGATTAGTCTAGGTACTGATGACGGCCTTCGCGTTGGACACGAACTAGATGTGTACCGCAAAGATCGATTCGTTGGAAAAGGGACCGTTATTAAAACGGAAACAGATTTAGCCGCGGTTAGAATCAACCCTGATTTCAACCTGGATACGGTCCGGGAGGGCGATCATGTCACTAGTAAATTCTGAATTCGGTGACGAGTTTGAGGCACCGCAAAACGAGCAAGAGGGTTTTGTTTCGAACGAGCCTGTCGTTTCGTCACCTTCTTATCGGAAACAGAGTTTCAGTATCTATTCACTGATGTTGATCCTCTCGTTCATTTTCCTTGTGGTTGCTGCGATCTTGTTTTCGGTCAACGCGAATGAATTCTCTAAATAGTTCGAGCTGGTTATGTCTGATATCCCCCAAGAAAATGAAGAACTGGTAAGCGAACTCGATCTTGAGAGTTCCGAATCTGATGAGGTTGGTTTGACCTCAGAGGAAACCGATCAGGATGGTGAAGAGAAAAAGTCATTCCTTAGTGGCCTGACGGTTTTCGACGCGATGTTGCTGGTGGCACTTCTCTGTGTTTCCGCAGCAACTGTGTTGATGTTTGTAGAGCTAAACACCTTTGGCGACTTCCCCAACGACTTCCCTTGGAAGACCGATGGAATGGGCGAAGTTTAAATCAGTCGAGTATCAAAGCATTGAAAGACCCCGACCGGGGTCTTTTTTTTTGCGCTGCACATCTGTTTCGAAGCCTGCGATGCCCGTGGAAGATAGGCGTACCTTCACTTTGCATTTAGAATTAAGTGCGAGTGATTAAAGGTTGAGGATGAGTTGTTTCTCAATGACGGAGAGGATTTGGCTTGCGATGGTTGTTTTTGGGCCTTTGATTGATCTGATAACCGTCCCATCGGGAGCAATGATCTCAACTTCATTGTCAGCGGCGTTGATTGCGGCTGGCCCGTTGAGAACGACAAGATCGCAATTCTTCTTTTGCAATTTTGTGATTGCTCGAAAGCGAGCGTCCTCTGTTTCGAGGGCAAAGCCAACCGTCCATTGATGGGGTTTCTTGTTGGCGCCCAGCGAGGCAACAACGTCGGGGGTTTCGATTAGTTTTAACTCGAGGGCTTCCCCCGTTTTACGAATTTTGTGGTCGGCAACTTCAATCGGTTTGTAATCGCAAGGCGCTGCGACGCCAATCATTCCGTCACAATCTGCAAATAGTTTGGTGGCCGCGTCGAGCATATCCTCAGTGGTTAGGACTGAAAATAATTCTGCCTCAGGCGGGTATTGAATGTCGACTGGCCCGCTGACTAAAACAACTTCGTGCCCTGCTGCAATTGCTGCCTCAACCAAACAGCAGCCCATGCGGCCGCTCGACGCATTGCTGATGTATCTGACCGGATCGATGTACTGTCGAGTGGGTCCGGAGGTTATCAGGATTCGGGCCATGGAAGCTTCTATTCAATTGGGTCTTGTAGACTCGAGCTTAGAACCGCCGTCGGCGGTTGGTTGCGTGAACAGGTGGGGTTAAAGGCGATCGTTGATGCTGTCTGCAATTGATTCGGGAGATGCCATTCTGCCAATTCCTCGGGTGCGGCAACTCAGCCAGCCCTCTTGCGGATCAATGAACTGAACTCCATCCGCAGCTAACTGTTGGTAATTTCGCTGAACCGCTGGTTTGTCCCACATTTCACAATTCATTGCGGGTGCAACGAGCACGGGGCCAGTGAAGCAAAGGTAGAGCGTGCTTAGTAAGTCATCTGAGATTCCAGTTGCTGCTTTTGCCATAAAGTTTGCCGTTGCTGGGGCGACACACAAGAGGTCGGCGGAGCGAGCCAGTTCAATATGAGCACCAAGGGGGAACCGGCTATCGAAGATTTCCGATGCGACTGGGTTTCCCGTGAGCGCGGCAAACGTCGCCTTCCCGACAAAAGCCTGAGCAGATTCTGTCATCACGACTTTGACACTATGCCCCTGCTGCGCTAATTGGCTCACGAGTGCGGCTGCCTTAAAGGCTGCAACACCGCCGGAGACAGCGATGATGATTTCTTTTCCGGCCATAAGGTGACCCCTTTTGTTCGCGCTTGTTTGCCCAGGCGGTTGCTCGTGTGCCTAGCACGTCAAGCAACCATGGGGCTGAACATCAATCACTCGCCGAAAACTAGCTTTGAAACTGTTGTCGGCGGTTTACAGATCGTCAAGATCCAATTCAGGCATGTCCGGCACATCAGGTGAACCGGTGCTGCGAAGATTATCGGTGGTGTCCAGATAGATTTTATCCTGAAGTATTTCTTCAAGCACGATCGCCATTTTGTCTTGCGATTTTGTTTCAACCAAAGGTCGAGACCCTTGGTTGAGTTGGACCATACGTTTTTGAATCAATGTTGATAACTTGAAACGACCGCCGACTTTGCGGACGATTTCTTCTTCTTTTAGTGCGTCGTACATTCAGTTTTTCTCCGCTTGTTGCAACAACCTACAAATGTCGTTGACGGTCTGTTGGACCGATTGGTTGGTAACGATGTGTTGATATGAGGATGACGCGTCGAGTTCCCGTTTGGCAACGGCGAGTCGTTTTTGCAGAACCTCTTCGGATTCTGTTCCCCGGCCACGCAGTCGCTGTTCGAGTTCTTCCAGACTGCCTGGGTGAATGAAGATTGTGATTGCGTCGGGGTGGTGTTTCAAGACCTTAGCAGCACCTTCGACGTCAACCTCTAAGATTACCCATTTTCCGGCTTGAAGGCCAGTGGTAACTGGGGCTTCGAGTGTTCCGTACCAGTGACCGTAGCCGAAAACCTCACAGCATTCTAGGAAATCCCCATTTTCCCGATGTTCTTCAAATTGCTCGGGCGACAGATAGTAGTAACTGACCCCGTCTGTTTCCCCGGTTCGTTGGGGACGCGTCGTTGCCGAAATACTCGCTACCAATGGCAATTCGCACGTTTGGAACAAGCTTTTCAATACGGTGGTCTTTCCCACTCCCGAGGGACCGGAAATGATGATCAATTTCCCCGATTGGGTGTCCGTGGGCGGTTGGTTGTCTGAATTTTGTTGTGACATGGTGCTACTCGACATTTTGAACCATTTCTCGAATTCGCTCGATGCATGTCTTAATCTCTACGACGTGGTTCGCGATGTCCACATCATTCGCCTTGGAGCCAATGGTGTTCGTTTCCCGCAGCATTTCCTGAACGAGGAAGTCGAGTTTCTTACCGTTGCTGGAATCCTCTTGAATTAATTTATTGAATTGCTCGATGTGGCATCCAAGTCGAACGGTCTCTTCTGAGATGTCACATTTTTCTGCGAAAACACCAACCTCTTTAACGATGTCCGTTGCGTCAATTGACGTGTCGTGTGTCTCGAGCAGGCTGTTGATTCGCTCGGTCATTCTTTTTGAGTAATGGGTGATCACCCGAGGGGCGAGTGATTTGATCGATTCCAGGTTGGTTGAAATGATTTCGCAATTAGAAACCATATCTTTCTGCATCACGGAACCTTCGAGTTCACGCATTTTGTTTAACTGCATCAGAGCTTCTGTGGTAGCCTGCTCGACCGCCGGCCAGACTCGCTCATTTTGGTCGTCACGAACATTGTCGGCGACGACACCCGGCAATTTCAAAATTGACTCAACGTTAATTGATTGATTCGAGCCGGCAATCTCTGAAAGTTGCAGCCAGTAGGCGCGAATAACATCGGCGTTGAGTTGATAATTTGATTCTCCTCCGAGAATCTGTGAATTGATCCGCAGATTGACGCTGCCTCGATGCACGTGCTGCTTTACCAGTGCTTCGAGTTTTGCCTGATGAGCGGCATCGAGATCGCAATTGATCGACGTTTTCAAAAACCGATTGTTGACGGCTCTGAGTTCGGCCACAACGCGGACGTGGTCATTTTGGACGGAGGCCTGTCCGTGGCCGGTCATGCTAAGTAACAAAACAGACTCCCGTATCGCTAAAACGTATTCGGGTTGAAATTCAAGATATCGAGTGCTCCGCGATTCAAGAGGAATTCGCGGCAGTCGCTAGACGATTACTTTTCTTCAACATCAGACTTGGTATCGGTAGTTTTGCCCGAGGGTTTTGGCTGAGTTGCGGCTTCGGTTTTCGCCGGCTCGGAGTCCGTATTTTCTCCATCCGATTCACTCTTGTCCGGTGCACCAGGCTTTTCGCCATCTGCAGCCGAATCACCGGTGTTCGATTCCCCGTCTTCTTCGCTGTTTGATTCAGTATTGTCTTCGTTTTCCCCGCCCATTGTTCCACTTAGAATTGGATCATTATTGAGGGTAGAAGCAGGTGACGGCGGAGGGTTGAACAAAGCGATCGTCATCATGCAGAGGAAGATCCAAAGTGCCGCCGTTACAATCGTAATTTTTGTGAACGCATCACCGGCTTTCGAACCGAACGCGCTTTGGCCTCCCATACCGCCGAGGGCGCCGGTTAGACCTCCACCTTTTCCTCGTTGGACAAGAACGAGCGCCATTAAAAACAGCGAGCACATGAACAATAGAATTTCCATTACGAAAAGTCCGAACCGAAACTCAGACAACAGTAAGGAGTTTTCAACTAATTGGAATTGAGCCAAAGTCATATTAATTTCTCGTACCACCCAAGGTGATTTGTCTAGTGATTTGTTTGTGTTCTCGTTTGTCGGTCAATACTGCAGTACCACGTTGCCACTTTAGGCGACGTTTTGGTTGGCTGCGTTAATGATCGCGGTAAATCCGTCTGCTTTCAAAGATGCACCGCCGACCAAAGCACCATCGATGTCCGGTTGTGACATCAAGTCGCTTGCATTGTCTGGCTTCACGCTTCCGCCATAGAGGATCCGCACTTGTTCGGAAGTCTCGGAATTATAGCGGTCGTTCAGTAATTTGCGAAGGTCAGCGTGAACCTCTTGGGCTTGTGCGGGGCTCGCTGTTTTGCCGGTTCCGATTGCCCAGACGGGTTCGTAGGCGATAACGGTTTTTTGAACTTGCTCGGGACTTAAGTCTGCAAGTGAGCCTTCAAATTGTGACTTAACGACCGCTTCGGTATTGCCTGCTTCTCGATCTTCGAGCAGTTCTCCGACGCAGAGCACAGGGGTGAGTCCTGCTTCGAGAACCGCTTTGACTTTCTTGTTAATGAGCGAATCAGTTTCACCCATGACATGCCGTCGTTCGCTGTGCCCGAGAATTACGAATTGGCATCCAACATCGCCGAGCATTCCGGTGCTAATCTCACCTGTAAAGGCTCCACCGGCCTCGAAATAGACGTCTTGGGCTCCCAGCGAAATACCTGAGTCGCCGAGGGTTGCCGAAACGGCATCAAGGTAAATGTGAGATGGACAAACCAGAACATCGACTTCGCTCGATTTTTCTGCATTTACGAGGTCGCTGGAGAGCGCAACGGCGTCAGCGCGATTGAGGTTCATCTTCCAGTTGCCGGCAATTAGGGGGCGTCTCACGGATTCTCCAACTCAAAAATAAATCAGCTTTCAGGGCAAAAATCGAATCGGTAAGTCTACCAGAACATCAGCATAAGATTAACGGCTCATTTTCAAGGAAACGCGGTTTTTCGAGCTTGAAACCCAGCGAAATGGGGCCAAGAGCAGGATTTAATGGAAATCTCGCCGGTTTTCCTTGGTTTGGGAGCTGAGAACAGGCATTCTGGGATAGTTAATTCACAGTCCTTCTGAGACTGGAAAGTGGTTCTACGCCTAATTTGAGCCAATTATTGATCGGAATAGACGCGGGTCGACTCCTGTTTGGACACCGGTGAAGTTCGCCCGTCGGTTTGCATGCTCACGACGACTCGATGGTCTCCAACCGATTGGCCTCGCCCATTGATCATGAAGCTAAGTTCGTCATCTGGATTCATGCTGTTGATTGGTTCAAAAATAATCTGTTGTCCGCGGATAGCATGTCGCAATGAGCCGTTGACTGAGGTTGGTGTTAACCCGGCCGGGAAATCGACTTGAAGTCGAATATTGGTCGCTGCCTTGGTACCTTGGTTCACAACTCGAACGCGATACTTGGTGTCACCACCGATCTCAATGGGATCAATGACATCGTCAATTTCAAAGAAAACATCTACTAGGTGCTCGACGGAGAGGTCGTGCTCTAAGGCTGATTTAATATCTAAATCAGCAGAGGACTCAAAGGTGATCGGCTGATTTCCAACGTCGACCGGCATCGTTTTCAGCTCTACTTTGGCTTCAACATTTTGTGCAAGCTCGGCGAGGCTCCAATAAACGGCATGGCCATTGGAGTCATATCGTCCCTGGTTATTGGCTTGAACGAAGCGAAGTCCATTCGGTAGTTTGGCGATGAGTTGTACATTGGTGGCGTTTGCCGTCCCTCGATTAGCGACACGGAATTCATGTGTGGCACTTCGTTTCAAAAATCGTTTTTTCGGACCTGAACTTTGGGTTACGAGTTCGGGGGCGATGACTTCAATAGGTAATTCATGTTTAGCGCGAAGACCACCTTCGGCTGATGCGTACATGACACTTTGGATTTTGCCAATGTTAGCTGCCTTGAGAGCCAGTTTCACACGTTTTGATTTGCCGGGCATCAATGTGCCGACCTCATATTCAATCCCCCGACTTGCGTTTGGCAGGCCATCCGGGAATTCGAGTTGATCCGGTACTTTTTGTTGAATCAGGACGTTCTTGGCAGGACCATCTCCTTTATTGATGACGATCACATCGAGGATAACACGATCCCCAATTAAATGAGTTGCCTCGGTCTGGTGAACAATTTCAAGGACAGGCTTGGTAACCAAGGTTCGCATGGAGGCCTGTGTTGCAAATGTGACTTGGGCAACACTACCCATCTCCCCCGGTTGTGTTGGTTTCAATTGAAACGTGATTTTTTTCTCTTGCCCGGGCCTCAGCGTTCCAAGGTTCCAACTGAGGCTCTGCAGTTTTCCCTGGGGTTGAGTTTGAGGGGTCGCTCCGACGAATTCGCACCCGACGGGCACCTGGTCGACTACTTTGACTTCCTCGGCAGTAACGCGACCGATGTTACGGACGATAATTTCAAAAGATGCCTGCTGGTTAAGCTGGATTTCAACGGGTGATAGTTTCTCAATCGTTAAGGATGGCGCTTGAATACCTTCAAGCTGTCGATCTCCGGGAGTGTCTCGTGTTAGTCGCGGCACTGAAGTTGCTGCAGAGGCAGATGGCATTCCGGTGAGCGATGAACGTTTGGACTTCGGGAGAGGGTTGGAAGAGGTAGGGTTTGGTGCAAAAGCCTTTGGCGTTTGAGAACGGATTGGGTTTGTTTGTGATGTCAGTCCTGGCGGCGGTCCCAGTTGCCCAGTTCCCGATTTCCTTTGAGGCGATCCAAACGGCTGAGTGTTTGGTGTTGGCGTTTTGCCCAAAGAGGGTTGCGAGGCAAAGGCGGCTGGTACTTTAGGTGCTTCTGA
>JAAEMV010000089.1 GCA_024225195.1 Planctomycetaceae bacterium
CGACTGGGTAGTTCCGTGGGAGTCGTCTTTAAAGCTACATCAGAAATTACTGGATGCCAATTTAGAAAGCCGGCATGAGATTGCCAAAGGGAATGGTCATCTGGGTACTTTTTCTGATATGACTTGGGTGCGACAAGCTATCGTTTTTTTCGATGCGCAACTCAAAGAGGGACGCGCTCCAGTTCACGACGATCCGAAAAAATGATTTTCAGTTGATTGATAAGTAAATTTCCTGCGGCTTTGCCAAATCGTTGCTCCATTTAATTGAGTTAAGTTCCATGCCAACACTTGCCAGAGAAGAGTACATAGAGCAATCCTACTTATTTCGTGGGCTCAATAATCGAACCGACAAATCAGATCCAGTTCAGGTGGTGATGCGTCACTTGAGGGATGAGATTCTTAGTACGACTAAATTACCAATCGCGATCGATTTTTTATTGGCTGAGTTGACCCACGTTGGCACAATGGCGACTGCCATGAGAAAAATTGGGCATTACTTTGCGCCGTTTCAAACTTTCTTGGTGGAAGCTGCAGAAGATGAATCGGGTCGTTTTGATATGCGACGTGCTCTTTTGATCCTCGAGTACGAGGCCAAGTTTCGCGCGGAGAGTACTGATCCGATATCAATGTTTTTCTTTCAGTTCGAGACCATTTGCCAAAACCACTTGGATTATGATTTTGGTTTGCGAGCAATGGCTGAGGACGGAGTTTACGATGAAGTTTGGCGTCAGTGGATTTTGTCGATCCGTCATCGCGTTGGTTTGGTCGATCTCGCGGACTTGGTTTACGTTCATAGCGAACATTATCTATCACGGCGAAATAAACTTGGGCAGACGGAGGACTCCGACGGCGATGATGAAGTTCCGGAGATTGTTTTATTTGGAGAAAAAGAAGGGCGGATTGCACTGGCAAATCGTGGCAAAGAGCCGATGTATTTGTTCTCCGCGTTGCAAAGGCAATTAAATTATCCTGCGGTTCCGCGACCGGTCAAAAAAGATCCAGTCGATGATTTAATTCCAAAAATGGTCAAACAGATCGAACGATTGGAAACCCGGATGAAGCTCATGGAGGATGAGCAACGGGATCGCGGGATTGATTTGACCCAATTCTACAATAAGGACAAATAATCTGCTGTTTTTCGAAAAAAAACCAAACGAAAGGCAGGTTGAGGGAATGCTCGAAAAGCGGGTTTTTATTTGGTTTGTTACGTGTTTTTCCGATTGTAGGCACCAGGTATTGGCTTGTTTAGAGCAGATTTGGTGTTTGGCTCTAGCGAAGCTAACCGGTCAGGATAGAATTTCGAGTCGTTCCTGGAGGCGCTCTTTGAGGCCGGAAGGGTTTCATTTTGGTTTGCGAATTCCTGATCAACAATAAGCGTCGATGACTATGTCACTAGGTCGTGAATGTATACCTGCTTTCAAAGAGGCAGTTCCTGCTGTCCTACCTTCGTTGTTGCTTTGCGACTTCGGAAATCTTGAACGTGAAATTGAGTTGCTCGAAGAAGCCGGAGTGGCCGGATTGCACCTCGATGTAATGGATGGTGTTTTTGTTCCCAATTTTACGTATGGCATGACGATTGTTTCTGCCTTGCGTAAGCTCACCGATTTGCCGTTAGACGTTCATTTGATGATGGTTCAGCCAGAGAAATATATCGAGGCTTTCCGAGACGCTGGTGCTGACATGATTACTGTACACGCCGAGGCGACTGAGGATGCATGTGGCTTAATTAATCAAATTAAAGAGTTGGGTGTTGGAGCCGGGATTGCGGTCAATCCTGATACGCCTACAAAAAAAATCGAAGACGCGGTTCCGCATGCAGATATGGCGTTGGTGATGAGCGTTCACGCTGGCTTTGGCGGTCAATCTTTTATTGAACCAGTTTTGGATAAGTTTGATGAAATTCGAGGAATGCCAGGCGGTGAAGAGTTAATCCTTGAGATTGACGGCGGGGTAAACGAGTCGACAATCGGGTTGGCAACCGAGCGAGGAGCACAGCTTCTGGTTGCAGGTAGTGCGATCTTCAAGCAAGACGATTATTCGGTGGCGATGGAATCGATGATGGCACAGGTTAAATATAATCGATGAGCGAAATCGTATTCAACGAGAAACCGAGGATTCTGTTGGTTCGTGCAGGATCGACCGATCTTGATGATCAAGACCGAATCGTCGGTGCGCTTGATATGCCGTTGAGCTCGGAAGGCGAGCGTGAGGCGAAAGTAGTCGCTCAAGAATTGGAAGACGCTGGAATCGTTGCGATCTTTTCTGCAGCAGGCCTCGCTTCTCAACAGACTGCTCGACAGTTGTCGCGTTCAGGCGAAATACGAGTTCGGGTTGAAGAGAACTTTGTTAATTTGAACTATGGATTGTGGCATGGGAAAAGCCGCAGTGAGTTAAAAGAGAATCAACCAAGGCTCTATCGCCAATGGCAGGACAATCCTGATTCGATCTGCCCGCCGGATGGCGAGCCAGTGGACGCAGCACGGGACCGAGTAAAAATGGTTTTAAAGAAGGTTCGCCGCAAGCACAAAAGCGACACGATCGCGATTGTTGCCCCCGATCCCTTGTTAAGTATCCTGCGTTCTGAACTTGAGGGAACTGAGGTTCGGGATCTGTTAGATCTTCGATCTGACGAAAATGCGTGGTGCGACGTAGACTGGGTGTCTGGCTCAGTCATTCAGTAACGGCACTCACGTCGCGGTTTGCTTTGGCGATTTTGCCCGTGAGGTTGATTGGCATTGGGCCCCCATGGATGAACGTCGAGGAAAATCTCTGCTGCCATTGGGAATTCTCAGTGAAATGGTTTACGGTGCCGAACACAGATGTGCGAGCTTGGGAAATCACGCGAGAGTTTTGCTGGGCTGGGGAAAGTTAAGGCGTGTTCATTTGGTCTGCCTCGGTCCTTTCCTTTGACGAACTGATTCCTCAACCACTCAAAATGCCCGATCCGGGGAAGTAGGGGCGATAGGAATAAGCTTGAGACATCTTGCAGCGGTCTAAAGGCGCCCCTCTCAAAGATGCAAAAACACACCAAAAA
>JAAEMV010000090.1 GCA_024225195.1 Planctomycetaceae bacterium
CTGGAATCGTCGATTCGATCGAGATTATCCCATGGAAATCCGGCAGGCGGTCGACGGGCAGGACGCCGCGTAAAGAAAAAGTGTCTGGGACCGGTTCACATGCGTCTGAGCTCGAGTCAACCATGCGACCCCAACGAAGACCAAAGAAGATCACCTAAACTGCCAATTCGATCCCCGACACCTTTTTCTCCCCTCGATGCAAGGTTCGCGATCCGTCAATCGTCAAAATCCTAGTGGCGTTTCTTGCTCTTCCAAGTGCCGCCATATTGGTAATGTGCATTGTTGGGCTTCACTTCATTCAAGCAAGGCTCGCACACAAAGATCCAGTCGCCGTCCTTTTCGATACGAACTCGAAAAAGCGTTGGTTTCTCGACGTTGCATCGCGAACAGCATTTCGCCCGAATTCGCTTTACACGCATCTAATATCCTCGTTATTTTTTAGAAACGATGAAAAGGATGAGAAGCTTTATTCTTAATTGCCTGCTTTGCAGTCGACCAGCTTCTTTGAGTGTTCCAGTCACGTGCAAGACACGAGTGCAGACGCTGCTGCCTGTAAAGACAAAACGGCCAGTTGATGTTGGTCGGTCGAACCTTAGCCAGTCGATCAACTCACCGAGATCGGCAAGCGGTACCAGCGGTTCTGCAAGTAACCCTTGGCATTCCAAGGGACTCTGGCCGGCATGAAACCGCCCGCGGTATCGGTGGCACGTAAATAGAGCGCCTTGGTTTGGGGCGTCACCTTGACCCGAGCATTCCATAATTGCCAACAAAATTCACCCGTTTGTCCAATCGTCTTGGCAGGTTGCCAAGTCGCCCCGCCATCGCTGGAAATTTGGATTCGCTGCGCTCGCGCTCCGGGACGTCCCGTGGGTAGAACGTAGCCCGATACGTCAAGCATACCAGGCGGCACTTTGGCTTGTGGCTCAGGTGTCGCAATCGCTCCGTTGATTGGGTAGCGGTAGATCGGCCCCGACTCAGTCCAATCAATCGGGTCTGTTTTCTTGACAATTTTGTACGCCGTGGCCAGGTAATGATTCGGTGAAGGGCGTTCACTGACGACGATCTTACCCAACCATTTGACACTGCGAGCGCCGATATAACCTGGCACCACCGTTCGCAAAGGGTAACCATGATCCGGTGTCAACGCTTTGCCGTTCATCTGGTCAACCAACAAAGCTCCCGGTATCTCCCCCTGGGTCATCGCTTTCTCAATCGGTATCGAACCACCGAAAGGAATGACGCCCTTGGGCCGTTGAATCTGATCGAGACCCTCGAACCAAACATGTTTCGCACCCTCCATAACGCCCGCTTGCTTGAGCACATCGGCCAAGGCAAATCCAGACCAGCGGGCATTGCCAATCGCTCCCGCTTCCCACTGCACGCCGCCGACCTTGCTCTCTTCGTTGAATTCGATACGTCGATTACCGGCACACGTTAACGTTGCCGTCACTTCGCGGCGAGGCATTTGTTGTAGTTCTTTTAGCGTCAACGTCAGAGGCTTTCGAACCTTCCCCTCCACCGTCAACGCGTAACGGCCGAGATCGATGACCGGATTGGGAGCATGCGAGCGGACATAAAAGTGCTTCACCGGGGTAATCCACGACTTCACCAAATCAGTGAGATTCGGTTCCCCGTTGCGAGGGTCCGTGGTGCGGAAAATCAGCTCTTTCCCCAAAGGGTCGATATCCTGCCCCCAGGCAATCCGAGGGACATGCAATCCTGTAATGGCAATAGCACCGCCAGCGATCAACAACTCACGACGGCTCAACTCAATCGACATCCGGTGGCTCTCCTCACACTCTCATTGCGCTAACAAGTCCTCATGACAGGCTGACCAACAGCCACACACCATCATAGTTTAAGAGACCTCCGGAAAACCACCATCCGTCGAGCTACTACCACACAAAGTATTAGATTTCAGACGCAACCGAACTCCGATTAGAGAAGGTCGAACTCGATGGTTCAGCAGGCCGCGATGAGAGGGTCACCAAGTTCTCTGATGAATCAATGACGAATTTCAATCATGGTTTAGGCAAATACTAGACAAGCTTGCTCGTATTGCCGTTTGCTCGCCCCACTTGAATGACCACGGAATCAAGCCTTGCAAGCAGGCGGGTTGACGAAACGGTTGTTTCACCGCGTCGGATTTGGCAAAACGCCGCCACCGTTGGTGCATGTTCCCCGAAACTATTGAAGACCTTCAAATCCAAAAATGAATACTACAATTTCGAAAACACAACCGTTCCCTTGTTTATCGCATCTTCAAAACAGGAACGTCTCCGTCTTAACGACTGGAAGGCTTATATAAAACAAGTTTACCGACTCGATGTTTTTTAGAAATTCGGACAAAGACGTTTTGCGTAACAAGAGCTATTTCGCATTTTAAAGAATGTGAAGCTAAGAAGCTTCCGCGGGATAAATGACGGATTTGCCCTTAACGTCAGGTTGCCGCAAATTCGTTTGCAAAACAAATTTTTTCGTACAATTATGGTACGGAAGGAGCTAAGGTATCGGCCGCAACACCGTTGCCATTGAGAAGAAAATTGGCGGCTTCTTTTCAGCTGTAAAAGATAAATATCAGATTAGAAAACAAAGACCTTTCTGAACTTAGAAACGTGATTTCCGATGCCGGGCGCACGATGCTGCAAACGGTTTGAAATCGGAATCTGTGCTTCTTCAGTTGGGCTGATTATTTTGAACGGACACAGTTTTCAGGGACTTGTTCGCCGCGATCCTAGAGTGGATTGCGCGGTTGAAAAAAACGATGGACGGGAATCGCATGGCGGTTCTCAGAAACAGATCGAGCCAAAAATTGAAAACGTCACCAAGCGTTGGACATGACGTTTCGATATCGCTCAATTTCGGCATGGGATGGTCGCAGGCTCAACCCAAATGGGAATTCCCGACTTACTTATATTACAAACCCCCAAACTCTGAGGTAATAGAATGTTTGTTAAAAAGGCGTTTACCAAGTTCGTAGCGCTCACCATTTATTTTGTTTGCCTGGCAGGATTGCTACAGGCACAAGAAACGATTGATCGAACCGTCCTCCCGATACAAGAACCGGAGCGGCCGACATTTAGCGAATTGGACGTTCGCAACGTAGAAGAGAAACCGCCACTGTTTGCGGTTAAGGCGCCCGAGAAAGCGCCCAATGTCGTCATCGTGTTGATTGACGATATTGGATTCGGGGGGCCAAGCACGTTCGGCGGACCCATTAACACTCCAACGCTTGATCGGCTCGCACAGTCAGGTCTGCTGTTCAACAATTTTCACACAACCGCGCTGTGTTCACCAACCCGAGTGGCTCTCAAATGCGGACGCAATCACCACAGCGCCAATGCCGGTTCGATCATGGAAAGTTCGACGGGATTTCCAGGCAACACGGGTCAAGTGCCCAACAACATCGCGCCACTCGCCGAGATGCTGCGACTCAACGGCTACAGCACCGGTGCGTTTGGAAAGTGGCACGAGACTGCAGCTTGGGAAACAAGTGTATCCGGCCCCTTTGACAGGTGGCCGACTCGTCAAGGATTTGACAAGTTCTACGGCTTCATTGGTGGAGAAACCGATCAGTGGTACCCGTTAATCTACGACGGTCTCACCCGAGTCACTCCACCCGAAACAGAGGGCTACCATTTCACGACTGATATGACGAACCAGGCGATCGGTTGGATGAAAGCTCAACAGTCGATGACCCCGGATAAACCCTTTTTCTTGTACTTCGCAACCGGTGCCGTTCATGCGCCTCACCACGTTCCCCGAAAATGGGCAGACAAGTACAAAGGCAAGTTTGATGGAGGCTGGGATAAAGTACGCTCTGAGTCGATTGCACGCCAGAAGAAAATGGGCGTGATTCCCGCCAACACCCAATTGGGACCCAAGCCGGAAGATATTCAGGACTGGGATAAATTATCCGCTGACGAACGCAGACTGTTCGCTCGACAAGCTGAAGTATTCTCCGGGTTCCTGGAGCAAACCGATTACGAGATCGGTCGGCTTGCGGAGGCCGTTGAGGAAATCGGCGAGATGGACAACACGCTATTCATCTACATTGCCGGCGACAATGGCACGAGTGCCGAAGGCGGATTCGTGGGTATGTATAACGAGATGACCTACTTCAACGGCGTGGAAGAAAAAGTGGAGGATCTCGTTCCTTTGATCGACGAATGGGGTGGTGACGAGACGTTCCCGCATATGGCTGCGGGTTGGGCGGTCGCATTCGACTCCCCGTTTTCATGGACCAAGCAAGTGGCCTCAGATTTCGGGGGTACACGCAATGGGATGATTATTCATTGGCCAAACGGCATTAAAGAAAGCGGTATGCGAAGTCAGTTTGGTCACGTGATTGATATCACGCCAACCATTCTAGAAGCGGCCGGCCTTCCGGAACCGAAAATCGTGAACGGGACACCTCAGAGACCGATTGAGGGAACCAGCCTGTTTTACACGTTTAACGATGCTGATGCGAAAGAGCGACACAACACTCAGTACTTTGAGATGTTTGGGAACCGCGCGATTTATCATGATGGCTGGCTGGCACGTACCCTTCACCGGGCACCGTGGGAAACAGCCAATTTGCCGCCACTGGAAACGGACGTTTGGGATCTTTACAACGTAAAGGAAGACTTCAGCCTTACTAATAACGTTGCCAAGGAACACCCGGAAAAGCTTGCCAAGCTCGAAGCCTTGTTCATGAGCGAAGCGGAGAAGTACAACGTGTTGCCGATTGACGATCGTGTCATCGCAAGGATGAATCCTGCCATCGCCGGTCGTCCGGACCTCTTGGGCGATCGCACTTCGCTAACGCTCTATGAAGGCATGGACGGCATGCTGGAAAATACGTTTATGAACGTGAAAAATCGCTCCAAGAAAATTACAGCCGAGATCGAAGTCCCCGAGGGAGGAGCCAACGGTGTGCTGCTGGCTCAGGGCGGGCGTTTTGGTGGCTGGTGCCTGTACATGAAGGAAGGCAAGCCAGTCTACACCTATAACTACCTCGGCCTCGAACGTTTCACGGTCGCCTCTCCCGAGGCAATCCCAGCCGGCGCGGCAGAGGTCGTGATGGACTTTGCATACGAAGGCAAGAATAAAGATGACCTTGGCAAAGGTGGAAAAGTCACGATCTCAGTAAACGGTGAAGTTGTAGCCGAAGGTCGAGTCGAAAAGACACAGCCACTTATCTTCTCCGCGGATGAGACGGCCGATGTTGGTCTCGATAATCAGACGCCTGTGGCAGAGGACCTTGGCGTCGGCCGCGATGCGACACGTTTTAACGGCAACATCAAGAAAATCACGCTCGATGTCAAAGATGTGAACTGATTTTCATTGACGCTAATTAAAAACCTGACCAATGGTTTGGCAACACGAAAAGGCCCGGGAATAATCTTCTCGGGCCTTTTTTGCGTTTGAATCTCTCCCTTTTTTCCTTGGCTCTCGTTTGAACCAAACCACCAAGATCGATTTCGTCTTACCAAGCTGACCGCATTTCTTTGCCTATTGGTGGTGTAAGTGAATACCAACGATGAATCAGGTTCAGCAACTTAACGTCACCGAATGAGGCAATAAAACGAATCGTGATTTCATGTCCAGCGACGACGGCTCCAATTTTTCCCATCCGATCGACCCGTCGGAGCCGCTCTACTTCCGTGTGCGTCCAAGCACCGCATCGGATTTGGCAAAACGCGGCCGCAGTGGGGGCATGTTTCTCGGGGTTTTTGGACACCTTCCAGTTCCAGGCCGGCAGAGTGGCGTAGTCCTGAAACGCTGCCTCTAAAAAGAATGCAACCGGGTAATATTCATCGTAAATTTAACTCATCACGTAAGCTCTCGATCCATTCCTCCAGCAAACGAACGGCTTGCAAGTTTCCTTTTTCCTGGTTTGCGAGCTTTAAATTTTCCAATGTAAGTAAGTAATCCGCTTTTGCTGGAGTTGAGCGATTTTCGTGTAAAACTAACAGCGCCTCAAGACTTTCTATCGCGCGATCCCATTGCTGACTTTTCAAAAAATTCCTTGCCTGGTCCTGCAATGTTCTTAAGTAGTCAATGTTTTCAGAACCAAGCTTTGAAGTCAGAAATGGAATGACAGTACCAAATACTTTCTCGGCATCTTCGTACTGCCCGTTGCAAGTATAAAAGACTGCCAAATTCTGAAGTTTGATCATGTAATCAAGTGAATCTGAACCGGATACTTGTCGTTCCAATTCGACCGTTTGTTTTGCGTATCGAACGGCCTCAGCGTAATCTGCTGCTGTGAAGCGGTTGTTCGCGATCATTGAAATGCAATCTTGAAAACCAGCACTCTGCTGTTTATCCCCCAACAGTTCGAAGCGTTTTTCGGCCTCGACTAAAAAGGCAAGTGCTGCCTGAGATTGGTTCAGTTTACCTTTTTCTTTGGCAATCGCCATTAGCCAAAAGGCTGCTGCTTCATGCTCTTTGTCAAAAATTTTGTTCGCCAAAATGCTTGCTTGAAGACTCGCTCGCTCACCAACATCTTCCGCCGACAAGGACTCGGAATCGTCCTCAATGTCATTTAACTTAAGATACGCACGATAAAGGTTCGAGCTTGGTGCTTCAGCAAAGAAATCGTTGGATAAGTTTGTTAAACGGATCATTCTCTGGGACTCCGTCAGCGTTTTGCTCGCCTCGACATAGCGACCTAAATCAACAAGGCAAATCCCTCTCAGTAATTCAGTATAAATTCTAATTTGATCATCTTCAGGCACTGGCAAGTGGTCGAAAATATTGGCAGCATCGGTCAGTTGAAGCAGGGCCATTTCTGTCTGCTGGGCGCCCCGCAAAAACTTCCCAAATGAAACTCGCATACTCGCGTTAGTGATCGCCTGCTTTTGAAACAGTTCATCGTTCACCTCGATCGCATGGTCAAAAGCCGCTATTGCTTTCTCGGTGTCAGCAAGCCTTGCCAACGCTTCAGCCAAATTCGCGACCGCCTGTCCGTAGGACATCGTTTGTTTCATCTCCATGGCTTCTAAAGCATTGGCAATTTCAACATAAAGGTCTGCGGCCTCCATAAATTCACCCTTGGCAAAAGCGGCATTGGCTCTGCGATGGCTTGCCTCGCAACTCTCCCATTGGGTAATTACCTCGGGTGTCGCGGTTGCCAGTTTTTTTGCCGTATCGAGCTTCAATTGGTATTCACGGGTCAACCATGGCTGGTCACTTAAAACCACCCCGCTTTCGTTAACCACTTGTTCCAAAATGGGAATACTTTCCTCAAAAGCTCGGGACTTTTGCAACGCCACACTAAGGTTATAACGATCGGAGACCAACGCCTTACGAATGGCATTTCCAGCTTGCTCCGCTTCCCATCCCGAGTCTTCTAAAAAGTCAGGCTCCTGCAATTTCAGTTTTCGCAAAATCTCCAAGTCGATGGAAACCACAGCTTTGCGTTCATCTATCCTTTGCGGAACAGTGAGATCCTGTCGTTCGTCAAGACGCAGTATCAATGCCTCGCGTTTCTGCAAAAGGGTAACAAAGGTGTCAGTCTCAGTACCCCTCATCTCGTTGCTCGGCGTGGTTTGAATTACAGAATGTTCCGAAGCACCGAGATCGCTAAAGGCTTTGCCGTTTATTAAACATAAGCCGGTAAACAATAACAACGAACCTCGCGTAGCCATAAATAACTTGGACATGTTTGCTCTCCTTCGAGATGAAGGATCCTTTTCCGATCGAGTTGGCGAAAAACGAATGTTTGGATTTACCAGAAAAACTACGGTTGTTCATTTAAGTAACGTGACCTCAAATGCGCGATAAGAAATTTTGCGGAAAGTGGCTCACCCGTTAGGTCGATCATGAATTCGTCAACGTCAATGTACCGTCCCTTGGAAAAGACCTCTGTGTCCAGCCATTCCCGCACACGGCTCAAATCGCCGTTTCGAATATCCCGGTCAAGGTTACCGAGGTCATTCTCCATTGCTTGCCAAATCTGAACCGCAATCGCATCACCCAAAGTGTAAAACGGAAACATCCCTACCTTTCCTGCGAACCATTGAGCGTCCTGCAAGAAACCGCGACCGGGAGTATCCGGCTTCACACCAAGATGCTCTTGATATAGTTGGCTCCAGCGACATTCAAGATCGTCAATTTCCATTACACCGTTGATCAAATCACGTTCAATCTGCATACGGATATATGGATGCAGTGGATAGGTAACCTCATCTGCTGCGATTCGTATCAGAGATCGCTCCACCCATGTTCTGGACTGAAAATAGTCTGCCGCGGAAACCTGCTTTTGAAAGATTTGGGTTGCTTGCGGCGCAATAAAATCCGCATAGGGCCTCGATCGAGTTACCATCTTCTCAACGAAAAAAGCCATCCCCTCCTCAACCCCAGTGCCCATCAATTTACCCAGTGGTGAGAATTGAATTCCCTCCGGTATCGCGTCAATGTAAAGTCCATGTCCAATTTCATGCATCGTGCTGCGATTAGATTTGACAAAGTCTCCCAATCGAGACTTAGAAAGGTTGACGACCAAACGCACATCACCGGGCAAACCACCTTCGAGTGAATGCAGATTTGAAAATGACAAGTGGTATCGATTTTCATCTACCTGAAAGATGCCTGCTGTTATCTCGTTGAGCTTTTCCTGCTGCTTTAAGTCATAGGGCCCTGGAGGTAACTTTGGCTTCGCACGACCGGTTTGCTGTCGGATCGCCTGTTCCGCAACCTGCTTAACCTCCGGAATCAACTCGCCGAAGAAACGATTCAAACTTTTTGAATCGTAACCGGGCTGAAACATAGCCAATGCACCATCGTAGGGTGTTTCCAAATCAAGTGCCTCGGCCATCGCACGACCGACTTCTCGTTGAACCTCAAATACGGCTTCTAACCATTCCAGCGCATCCTCTTTATTATTTGCGGTCTTCCATGTCGCATGAAAACCTCTTCCCTGAGATTGGATGACGGCTAGGCGAGAAACTAATTCTTCTGGGATCGCTGTATGCACCGCGTGATCGTAGCGCATTGCGTCGATCATTCGGCCTTGGAACTCGTCGTAACGCCCAAGGTCTTTGTGTTTTCGGGCAGCTGTCAAAAGGACACCAACTTCAGGACGAGCGTAAAGCTGGTTGATAAATTCAGCCTGTTTGGGGAGGAGTTGAGCGATCATCTCGGCATTTTCTTCCGGTGCACCTGATAGTCGATAAGAGTAGAGCCCTCGCTTGATATATTCCGCCTTGCCAATCTCTGCGAACATCTCCTTCAATCGCTTCAACACCGCCATCGGCTCACGTGAATCACATGAAGGTAATGGAGACGCCCCGGTCACCAATTGTTTTTGAAACTTGATCAAACTATCGATCAGCAACTTTCCAGACGAATTCGAATTAACACCGTGTTGGCTGTAATACTCCAACTGAATCAAAATATCTGTGGCCGGGTAGTCCGCATATTCGCACGCAGGGGTGTCGGAGCCAGCGGCCGTTTCTTTTATTGTGTTCGCCGCGATGGTCACGGACCCGGACCATGCGGTGGCAAAGACCAAGGTCAGCAGCCCGAAAATGCGAACCCTACAAGTTCGAAAATTGGATTTTTCAGCCAATTGATACTGCGTCATCGTCTGGTTTTCCGACATTATTATTCCCTCTGCGCATTAAAGATTCAGCATTCATTGTTTCTCGATCGGTGCATCTGCAAAAATGCTGATGCCGCCGAAAATTCGGGCAGCTTGTTTCGATGGTCCATGCGATTTCTAATTGGCCGTGGAAGGTGTTGAGCAAATTTTTCTGAAACCGTCGTTGGTTCATACCCAGCTGCCACTCAAGGAACGAAGCCTGACACCCGTTCCTGCGCGAACTGTTCAAGATTTTTCTATGGCATGCCGATTTCCCTCTCAGTTGACGATCGTGGCACCGTTTTGACACCAGAATGTTTCAACCCACCCAAACAAGTCGCCAGGTTTACCGGTTACAGATCCGCTCACAGGTTTACGACTTCCTTTCTCAGCAATTAGCCGGCAGTTTTGATACTCCAGATCTTTCGATCACCGACAATACTGGCCCTCAGTTCCTCACTGATGCCTCTGTCGAGATCCAGATGCCTGGACGCGTCTGCCAAACGGACGGTCGTATCGACCGAAAGCCAGTGACGCTGCAAGGCCGCGTGAATACACTCCGTCGTCTGAAAAGGATTCCCCGGTATGACGTTGCGACCTGTTAGCCCGAATACTTTTCGTACCCCTTGAGCGACACCGTCGTGGCTGGCCAGCAAATCCGCCAAGTTTTCTTTGGTAACAAAATCGGTGACCCAAATCGCATTGGGAAAAGATTTCAAAAGCAACGACACAATTTGCAAAAACTTTGCCAGCTCCTCTTTGTCGAAGTACAAAAGCAAACCTTCGGTTAACAACGTGAAAGGCTTGCTTTTATCCAGTGAGACAAGCGTCTCCCATATGCTGTCGCGGTCCAGCGCATTCGCGCCGCAGCAATGCAACATACCTCGGCCAGGATTGGGGTTAGCCAATAAAGAATTGCGAATGAGCTTAGCCTTGTGAATCATCAATTGGGGCAGGTCGGATTCCACATAGATCGTTCCAGGACTCATCCGTGACCATTGAAATCCCCGCGGTGAAATTCCAGCGGCCAACTCCACAATCTGTTTAGCCGCCGTTCCGTTTTTACCGATTGCGGTATTAATGGCGTGATATCGGCTCTGGAACAAGACCGCCATCAACGACTGGATATCCCTATCACTGATTCCCAAATCTTCAAGCAACTGACCGCCATTGGTCTGTGGGCAAAAACCACCGTCAATTTCCAGCGATTTATCCATCCCTCTCAAATAGGCAACAACTTTCGCCGTCGGGCTTACCGGGTCAAAGTCATCATTTTGGCGTTGTCGGTTGTGAAGCAGTGTGGGCGCAATGCTAAAGTGCATTTCACGAGCCGTCTTTAGGACATTAGTCGGCAGGCGGGCCTCGACAGTGAGGTAGGAGTCGGGTGCGAATTGGATCGGCTCGGCAAATCCCGAATTCTGCAGTCGAACACAGTGTTCATAAACAAGATGTGAAAGTTGTTTAAGCGCACTTAGGCGTGCGTTAGATTCCCCCAAGGACAACTGCGGAGAATCCGCGGAGACCTTAAGCTGGTCAAACTCGTGGACCGCCCAATCACGGAGCGGATCATTGGCTTTTAGGAAGGCAATTCGCCGACGCGTTTCGAGCGAAATTTGAATTACCTGATCCTGGATACACAGTTCGTCCATCGAACCTCTATTAATAAATTAGAAGACTAAAAAAAGGCCACTTAAAACATAGAGCTGATCGGTCTTTCCACCGATTGGTTTCGCACATTCCTTTACTAATCAGTAGATTTCACGCGCTCGGGATGCTGAAATTTTGGGGGCCTGATAAGTGTTAAGACCCAACATTTTTGCGTCTCGCAGATCAATGTTGATTCGTCCTTGCAACGGCTTCCCTTCTTCGATCCGCAACAATTTACAGGTGAACAGGAAGCAGTCATCCGTTTTAGCGGTCAACCAATGAACGTTGTCACGGTAGTCTGAAATGCTGGACCAGGTTCCTGGGCCAGCTGATTTTTCGTGCAGACTGCTACGAACTACCAGGTGTTCCACACGATCATCAAGGCGGTCAAACTGCCGGACTTCAAATTCGCCTGAGAGACAAAGGAAAGCGCTCACCATGTTGGAATGTCCATGGGGTGGAATACTCTGCCCCTTCTTCACATGAGCGATCTTGGTAATCAGTTCGCGACGGGGCTCTGAACCGTTTTTTTGGTGCGGGACATTCGGTGTCTCCAAACGAATGGTCTGAAACAGTTCGTCTCGATTGGCAGGGATTTTCTCAAGGATATGCCGACGCAAGTCGTCAAACCTGAGAAGCTCTTTAAGCTCCGTCAAAGGCGTGCGTTCATAAATGCGATCAATCGCTTCTTGCCACTGCAGCGAACTGATTTCACGATTGCTCAGTTGAACTGCGTTTTGCTGAACACGATTCAACCAACTGCTAAGCTCATTCACGTGTCCCGGAAATGCTGATTCGCATAAACCTGTTTTCACAAAGGCCAGTGCCAGAGCTGACATGCCTAATGATTTGATGGCGGCTCTTCGAGATTGAACGATCATTTTCCATTTCCCCCAAACTGTTACATCTATGCATCTAATTACTGACCAATTTTTACTGACCGAACGAGCTTTATCGGTCCTTCGAATGACCCAATAAAACAAGTTGATGAAATGATCGAAAGCATTCCGTCGATGAACACCTGCGACCTTTTCAAGACTCATCGTGAAACAAATTTGACTAGCGCCCATTCGGGTAGGGTGTGTAGCCACGTGCCTGATATCCACAGTTGTTCCACCGTCCACCGCCGTTGTTCCAATGACCGTTGCCGTTATTCCACTGGCCGCTACAGTTGCTATTACGACGGGGTCCATTGACTGCGGATCCAATGATATCGACGACGCCCTGCGCGATCGTCAGTCCGTCATTTGCCGTGAAAGTGCTCGCAGTTGACGGCTTAGGTTTTGTTTGCACGTCGAAAATGCTTGGGGCCTCGGGCTCTGGTAGTGTTTCAATTTCACGTGGGCCCTGAGCATGCACTGCAGATGCGAAAAACACGAAAAACAGTAATGCCATGCAGAGAATTTTGGTATCGCCGCGATTTTCACAGACTTTCTTAACAGTTGAGTTTTCTTGAATGGTGTTCATGGAATTCTCCAAGGTTTGAATTTCGGGTGCTTGTCGATTACACCTAGGGAACGTGCGTTGAATTAACATCCTGCGCTGGCATCAAAAAAAAACGCGAACTCAACCGCTCGTATTCCGAGCAAAACCTTGGCAAACTTGTACCATGCATACTTTTTACCGTGGCTCTTTTCGTTCAAGTTTGCCACCCAAATTTCGCCTTAAAGCACCTTCCATTGGTCACTGAATTTTAAAGTCATTAATCCGGATGCCTTCGGACCCGCTTAATTCAGTATCAATCCTTCGTTCGATCATGCTGTAACTTTTCTAGTTCTGTTTTTGCATTCGCCAATTGTTTCTCCAACGATGCGATCTTTAATGCCATCGCTTTCTTTTCAGCTTTCCAGGTGGCGGCCCATTGATCGACCGTTTTTTGAAAGGCAACATGAATTTCTCGTTCACTGCTCAGGTCACCCTGATAACGTCGCCCCAATTCGATGAAACGTGAGGCAACCATCCCGATCGCTTGGAGAGATGCTGCGTCGAGTTGGTGCAACGCGACTTTTTTGCGGACCCCTGGCTTTTCGATCAGCAAGACGGCTCCCGATGATCTATCGAAGCCATCAAAGGTCGCCTCAGCGACGGTTTTTCCTGCGGAGTCATGCCAATCCCGGGGCTGGTTTAATTCTTTAAGCTGCAGTTCAAGAATCGTGGTCACATCCTGAGCATCGGCTTTTTTTTCGGCCGTCAGGCATCCGCCGCACATTAGCAGGATTAGCAAATAAATTTTCATTGACATCGTTTCACCTTAAAAAATATGCTTGGGAATTTTGACAATTAATCATCTAGCGGCAACGAGATGCATTGGTTCAAGAAGCCGAAATCGTCGTTTGAATCAAAGGCACTTTTGATTTATGGTTGCTTGATTTCTTTTAGTGCTTTCTGCCACAAGATCGCATTTGGCTCATCATTTTCCTTTTCATAATATTTAACCAATCGCGCAACAGAATCTCTATAAAAGGTCTCATCCTTCGGCAAGGATTCCCGACGGTTTTGAAGACCTTCACACCCTTGGAGCATATTCGTTATCGCTTTCTTAATTTCGCCGTTCTCGTATTGCGCTGCTCCCAATAAGGATTGAGTGTCAAAAGTCGACCACGAATTCGGAAAAATTGTTTTTTCGAATTGCCATGTCGGCAAGAGACAATCAACAGCCAGTTGGGGCTGCTTTCTTTTCATTGCGGTTTGCCCCATGGTGTAAAGCGTCACCACCAGCGACTCGCCAATTTCGCGTCCGGTTGGCGAATCCGGAATTAATTGCATGCGTTCTGTCAACAAGTCGATCGCTGCCCTTTCCTGCTTCAAATTCCAGAGCGTTTCGGCGTAATTCTCCAAGACCGTTATGGAATCGGCGTGTAATTCCCCAAGTTCCTGGCAATGCACACGATTC
>JAAEMV010000091.1 GCA_024225195.1 Planctomycetaceae bacterium
GGGATTGGACATACTCCGCAGGGCATTGCCCGGATTGACACCAATGTCTTCACCCATCAGCCAGTCATTCGAACCGAGCGCGAAATTTTCAATCGCTTCTCCAAAGATGTCGGAGAAAGACTCGTTCAATGCACCTGATTCATAAGAGTAAATCAGCCCCGCAGAGTACTCCGTTACACCATGAGTAATTTCATGCCCAACAATATCAAGGGAAACCAGCGGGTTATAGGATGTGCCGTTACCATCCCCGTAGGTCATGAAGGAACCATTCCAAAATGCGTTCACGTAATCGTTGCTGTAGCTCACATAAGAACGGAGCGTCGTACCTTGATTATCGTAAGAGTCGCGATTGTGCTTGGTTTGAAAATATTCGAGCGTTTGTTCCGCTCCAAAATGAGCCTGGACTCCAGTATGAACGGAGTTCGCGGTAAAACTTGTGCTGGAACTCGTGATGTCGGATGCGTTGTTGTAGTTTGTCCCGTTATTTAAATCAAAAGTCTCCACCCCGTTTGTGCTTTGCCGCAAACGAAAGGATCCCGAGTTTGAATCGGCGAGAAAATTTACGGTGCCGTTATAAAGACTCGTACCCGTTGCCGAGACATCCGCGTCGTGGATGCGGTCCTGAACGTCGACAATCTCTCCCGAAACAGCATCAACGAAAATGTAAGCCCGGGACATCGGCTGCGCCGCGAAAATATCAAATTTGTACGTTAAACGTGAATTGGAATCCCCAGCAGAAACGTAAACCAACTCGCCCATTGGTCGACCGATTGCCTCGTCTTCATGGTGGGAATGACCTGAGTGATCGTGATTGAGATCCTCCTCATGGAAATGATCATCATGGAAATGATCATCGTGCGAATGATCATCGTGGGACTCGCCCTCCCAGGCATAAACATCTGCGCCCACATAGGCCAACGCACTTTCCAGTGCCATTTCATGAGTGAGTTCGGGCATCTCGACAGGATCAACCATCGGAACGTAATTTCCACTGATGCTCTCGACCAAATCGTTGCGTACATGCAGCGTAAACTCGCCGTGCTCAACGGGCAGTCCGCGATGCAACTGCCGATATTTTAGATGTTCAAATCCGAGGTGATCCGACTGAACGCGGCTCAACCACATCGTATCGTTCTGAGCCAGCGAAAGATGCTCTCGAAGCAGACTCGCAACCTCGTTAGACGGAACCTTGTTTTGCAGCACCGTTAGTAAATCTGATTCTGGGGTGTAGTCCCACCTCGACGCACCTTGAATAGCAACGACATCGACAACCGGGATTGCTACTGAGTCATTCTGCAGGACGTTGACATCATCGAATCCGCTCGAAGAGGCCACTGCCAGCAGCCTGCGGGGTTCGAGGGGTTCGTAACCAAAAATCGCGCTCGCCGTGCGTTTCCTCACAGCAAAACTCGGAGTGCCACGCTTACTACGGAGTACCTCTAGAAAGGCCTGATTCATCATCATTTCCATTTGACTAGCAACGGACGTTGGGACGCAGGAGGAACTCCTGCAATGTGGGAGGGGGCAAAGACGATCGCCAAACACCGAAGCCATGAGGCCAGAGCGTTGCGATTTCGACACCATACGAACGACGGCCTGAGCGAAATCGCTCAGCGAGCGAATCTGTTAAGTGATACTTTAATTACCGCTGGGGAAAGATCAAGACTTACGCACGGGAAGTCACCTTCGGCAACTGAACGTTTTCGGCATTCGTTCACCCTTGCCTAAACCTCTAAGCTGTAAAAACACGGGCAGCAGGTTCAATTCGAGGATTACAAAGGAAAACATTGCCTCTTTAGATCGCCGCATTAGGCCGGTCTGCGATGTTTTCCTTTGCTCAAACTAAACGAATCATTTCGGCAAATTTTTCTCACCGCAATGACTCTCAGGCTGCCACCGCCGTTGACGCCGACTGAGTAGAACGATGAGGCACGGCCGTCAAGAACCTACTGCCCCATGACGTAGAGGTCATTGTCATCGTGTTTGATGGCGTGCAGCACTTACTACTCTTTAGAAGAGGGCAGCACGTACAGGCGTAGAGAAATTGACGAACAGAAAGCGAGCCCGTCCTGAACGACCACCGACCACGCTTCTCAATCGTCGTTCCGAAGGGCCTCGATTCGCTTTCCTAAAACTCACTTCCAAAAATCTTCGCGGTCTAATTGGGCGTACCTGAGTTTTGCTGGTAAGCGACACTGCTTTGTTCGCGTACGAGATTAGTCGCCGAACAAATTACCGAGTCCGCCCAATACAGACCCTTCTCCGGTTGAACGCCCCCCCGCACTCGGAGCATGCTGAAGCACCCGATCAGCAAGACGGGAAAACGGTAAGCTTTGCAGCAAAACCGTTCCATGACCGCTCAAGGTCGCGAGGAACAATCCCTCGCCTCCAAGCACCATCGATTTAAGATTTCCAGCCCGCTCAATGTTGTAGTCAATTCCACTGGTAAACGCGACTAAACAGCCTGTATCGACTCGCAGTGTTTCGCCTTTGAGAGTCTTTTTAACTACGGTTCCTCCGGCATGCACAAACGTCTTACCGTCTCCGGACATTCGCTGCAAAATAAATCCCTCACCGCCAAAGAATCCGACCCCCATACGTTTCGTAAAGGTTATGGCAATCTGCGTTCCCATCGCCGCGCAAAGGAAGGCGTCTTTCTGGCAAATAATTTCTCCACCAATTTTTGACAAATCGATGGGAATAATCTTCCCGGGGTAGGGAGCTGCAAACGCAACTCGCCGTTTTACATTCTGTCGATTGGTGAAGTGCGTTAAAAATATCGACTCCCCCATCAGCTTTCGCGACGCCGCAGAAAAAACCTTACTCATAAAACCTTGATCGGGCTGGGAACCATCACCCATTTTTGTTTCATACTCAATGCCCTCTTCCATGTAATTCATCACCCCCGCCTCGGCGATGACAGTTTCACCTTGGTCGAGTTCTACCTCCACAATTTGGAGATCGTTTCCAATGACTTCGTAATCGACTTCATGACTAGGCATTAAATTTACTTTCAAAAAAGGTATTTAAAATTCCAGTAAACGATCACCAGCGTGGGCTGATAGGCATCATAATCGCTTGTTTCATCGCTGAAAGCGACAACCATCGTTCGCCGCAGCTAAACAATTATTGGATTTTTTTTCGAAAGTACGGAGAAAACGTCAAACAAGCCCAAAACACCCGTGTTTCCGGCTCCATATTGCTAAGTCAATGGGCCAATTAACGACTCAAAATTTTCATTAGATCTGGGAAGCACTCGCTCCCATCGAACGAAGGGCACAAACATCCGACATTTCGTCGGGCGGCATCATTAGCCGGCGCCAAGAAAGGAGAAATAAACAAACACCTGTTTCCAAATTGTTTCAGCCCAAATTGTTTCGACACAAACAATGACCGGTCACACGTCACAAGAATCTCAGCTACCGACTCCTCCTCCGCCGTGAAACACAAAACAAAACAGCGGCTCCTGCAAACAAGGTTGAACCGGGTTCAGGAACAGCAGAGATCATCAAATCTGATGTCGAGAAAAATACCTCGCCGACCGCATCATCTCGTTGCCAGGCAATCCACAATACATGATGGCCAATGCGATCTTCGGGAACATCCAAATCAAAATAATAATGATTGTCTTCTAGTACTGGATCAGGACGCGAGAGGAACTCCATTTGATTCCAATTCAATTCAGTACTTGGATCCCAATCCGATGTGGTCATCCAAACGTCCCACACACTTGGCTCGTGAACCGCAGTCGCGAAAAAATCAATCGACATTTTTTCACCAGAAAGCACCGGAGTCGTTGGCCACTCCGAACTAACCTGATCCAGTCCTCGGTAGGTAAGTCCAGGAAACTCATCGGAATCCACTCTTCCTCCACTGGCTAATTGGCCATCGGGAACCCAAGGCGAATAGTCGAAACCTTCGGGCAAGCCACTATTAACTGCGTCTGGAATATTTCTCGAAACTTGATTCCAGGTGTAGTACGAACTCTTCCCGTCCATTTCTACCGCATTTTTCGCCAATTCGAAATCTGGATTTTCAGGGTTACTCTTGTAGACTTTGTAAACGCGACTTTGCGGTGAGACGGTCGTTCCGTGACCGTAAACAGTAATGGCGCCCAACACGAGCCCCCCCAAAGCGACTCCAAGCGATACGAATAAATAGTGCCGTTTAGCCATGTTCAACTCTCCCAAAAAGTAAACATCGATAGCGCTGGACGATATTCAAAGATAAGATTACCGAAGGGCATTTCAAGCAAGCAACACGGCGCGTCACAAGAATTGGATGCGTGGCAGATGCAAGCAAAACCCAACTTTGAATTCCAGGTCTTGTCTGTTCATTGGACAATTCGAACCAAAGATTAGTTCCAATGCTTGCATATAATCTTTCCGAAATTTCACTTCGGTATCTATTTCGACAAACGTCTCTATTCCAACAAAGAGACAAAAGCATTGCCTCTGTTTCCTTCGGCTCTCAACGGATTGATAGAACGAAGGCACATGACAGCGCTATTCGGAGACAGATATTTTTGAAATCTACTTAGATGTTTGACTAACGCGAGACATTTAGTTCGTCCCAATACTCGCGTAATCGAATTTGAACTTTCTCTGCTCGATTAGAAAACCACTGCTCAAGAATTCGATTTTTTTGCGTTTGCCAGGTTCCCCCCGGTGAGTAAGGCGTATCCGATTGAACATCGCCCCAGCGCGCTGACTCAGCAAGCAATGCGGGTTCAATCGATTCAAGAAGTTTCCGATAACGTGACTGACAGACAACATCATTGAGGGGGCCACCTTCGGTTGACCATTTCTCCAATCTCGCTTCAATCAACTTGCGGAAACTTTCATTACAGCTCAGGGCGTTAAAGACAGCTTCAAACGACTTGGGATTGTTCCGGCTTTTAATCGATAATACGTAATCACAATCGTCATATTTCCAACCGGATGCAAAGGTATTGTCCGCATCCCAAACTAAAAATTTCATTGGAGAAGTTTGCCCGCGTTGACAATAAGATTTCATGTTGTTGTGACGATTCAATGGCCAATCTTCGCCACCTGCATAAAGATAGACAAGGCAATAATCGATAAAACTCTCAACGTCTAAATGTCGGCAAATCGCATCGTAGTTAACATCGTTGACTAGCTGCTTTTGAGCAAGCTCGCAAATCGTATTCCACGCAGCTTCACCTTCCTGATCAGCCTCTATCTCTCGTACACGCGATCTCAGTACAACATAGTCGTCGGCCTTTCCACCCAGCTGGTGAGCCAGGAATTCGTCATCTGGCCTTTCAACTAGGTTGTAGACTCCCCAGTAAAGACCATTAATAGCGACATGTACAAAACGCCCACGCGCTGCAACGCTCCCCATCGATCGATGCGTGTCCCGCGCCCACTGATCTCTAATATACTGTGCATTTTTACGCACATCAGAATCATGCGTGACCCATGAATCGTCCGTACTTCTTAAAACGAGGGTCGAAAATTGGTCATACCCCGGTTGCTCAAAGATTCGAGTTTTTAAAACTGCGTCTCCGTAACGAGCTCGAAAATTCAAACGTAAGGAATGTTTTTTCCAGCCTGCTTTGCGGCTCTCATTTCCTGAAATGCGAATTCCAGCAGTCGCCGTAAAACCGGCTGCTCCATTAAAACGAAACATCTCTACCGATGCTGGGACTTCCCAATCGAATCCTCGCTCCCAAGTGTTGGAGTAAACACCGTCCACTCCAAAAAACAACTCTTGATCGACAATCACCGATACCATTGGCAGCGATCTCAACGCGTGCTCAAGCTCCGTCCGATGCGTCCCGACAAGGTCCGAATCCATTTCGTAATCAGCTTCGGTTTCGTTCCACAATTTCGGAAACCCATTCGGATTTGGTGTTTGATCAAGCAGGCTATCGATATGCAGAAAACTTCTTGTAACTGGCGCTGAGGAAATCTTCATCGGTGATGTCGCAATTGCTCGTATCACAGTTGATCGATCAAGAGGCAGCGGATGCTCATATACCTGTGCGGTCTCAGGTTCCGGCAGGCTGCCATCCGTCGTAAATATGATGGTGGCATCTTTCGTTTCACAACTTAATTTCAACTGAAGGGTAGAATCAAAAAGTTGCGATTCTTTTGAAAAAAGAACAGGCGCAACTACTCCCGTCCCCGCCGCTGTATTCTCCAGTCCCGGAGTTGGAGATAACATCGGAGCCGAGCCATTCTCAACGAGACCAAAACTAACACCGTGCCGAACGGAATGCTGATCAAAAGTCATGATCTGAGCAGTGGTCCTCCCATCTGGCTCGATCAGGGCAACGTATTGATCCGAATCCCCCAA
>JAAEMV010000092.1 GCA_024225195.1 Planctomycetaceae bacterium
CCGTAGCCGGTTGGCCCGACACCGAGACCCTGATCGCACACATCTTTCGCGTTTCGGGCGGCTACGTCGCGGGGAACGAGGTTACCAAATCGAGGATATCGCTCTTCCAAATAGTAGTACCTGTCTTTTTCAGGAATGTCCTTTGGAGCCCGTTTCTCATCGGCGTCACGGGGAACCCAGATTCGCCCATCGTTGCGAAGCGACTCGCTCATGAGGGTTAGCTTTGACTGATAGTCGCCAGAGGCCGGGATAGACGTCGGGTGAATTTGCGTAAAGCAAGGATTCGCAAAACCAGCTCCCTTCCGATAGGCCCGGAAATTCGCGGTGACGTTGCATCCCTTGGCGTTAGTGGACAGGTAAAACACATTTCCGTAGCCACCGGTAGCGAGGACGACCGCGTCGGCGGCATGGGAAGTGATTTCGCCCGTTTCTAAGTTGCGAACGACGATGCCACGTGAACGACCGTCGACGACGACAAGATCGAGCATTTCATGCCGCGTGTGCATTTTTACTTTTTTCGCTGCAATTTGCTCTTCCAGTGCCGAATAAGCGCCAAGTAGCAATTGTTGGCCTGTCTCCCCGCGGCAATAAAACGTTCGCTCGACAAGCACACCTCCAAAGGAGCGGTTAGCGAGTTTTCCACCGTATTCCCTCGCGAAGGGAACGCCCTGCGAGACTGCCTGGTCGATAATTGAAGTACTCAATTCAGCTAACCGGTAAACGTTTTGCTCTCGGGCCCGGTAGTCACCGCCCTTCTGAGTGTCGTAGAACAGTCGCCAGGTCGAGTCTCCGTCGTTCCGATAATTCTTTGACGCGTTGATACCACCTTGGGCGGCGATACTGTGAGCACGGCGGGGGGAATCCTGGAAGCAGAAGCATTCCACGTTGTAACCCATTGCTCCCATGGATGCCGCAGCAGATGCACCAGCGAGGCCGCTGCCTACCACAATGACCTTGTATTTTGGGCGATTCTTGGGACCAACTAACCTGAGGTTGTTGTTCTTGTGAAAAGTCCAGGCGTCTTCAATCGGGGAAACCGGAATTTTTGAGTCGAGCTTCAGCATATTATTTACTTTTAAAAACGGTTTTGTTCGGTGTCGGTCTTGGGAACGCGTATCGAAACAGGTGCGGGGCGGACTTAGTGACCAGTCAACAGGTCGTGGGCGTAGCTCGCGGCCTCTGGCATCAGACCAAACAAGAAAGAAGCAGGGACAGCAATGAAACCGAGAATGATTGCCATCGTCACGGCTGTTGATGCCGTTCGAAGAAATTTATTGCGATCAGGATTATCGATGCCAAGTGTTTGGAACATGCTCCAAACTCCGTGATTCAAATGGACGCCGATGACGACCATGACAAATATGTAGCCTCCTGCAACGAACGGGTTCGAAAAGGAACTTCTCAAATTATTGTAAACGTAACCGTGCTCGAACTCTCCGAGTTGGATCGTCCCGGTGGTGAAGTGCAGGATGTGAAAGACGATGAAACCGGCGATTACTGAGCCAGAGAACATCATCCATAACGCCGGGAGTGACGCTGCCTTTTTCTTACTCTTGACGTAGGAAACTGGTCGAGCCTCAGCACTGAGCATCGCGAGTTGGACGACAACCGTGATGTGTACTATTACGGACGCCAAAAGAACAAGGCGGGCAGTCCAGAGCAACGCTCCGGCGGGCAGCAGTGGTTCGCCTGCAACTTTCAGGAATTGTCCGTACTCGTCGATATGCGGAATGCCTTGATCATTGGAGCCGGTAAAGACCTTGAGATTGCCAGCGACGTGCCCCAGCAGGAAGCCAAAAAGGATCAGGCCGGTGACAGCGGCGATGACTTTCTTGCCGATAATACTTTTATACAGCGTTTGAATACGATTCATGTTTTCGGTTCACGCGCGGCCGGTTCAATTTTCACGGCCTTGGCTGAAGGTTGTGCTTTCGATCAAATATCCGAGGATTCCGAGTTTGATCGACTCTGCCCCAAGTATATCTGTAGATAGACTTGGGCTAAATGACGGTATTGGCCGTTTTTCGGTAATTATCCAATCTAGGCGGTCTACGACAGATTCCGCCTCTCAAATTAACTGATTTGCCTCTTGATTGTTAACGCCCAAAATATCTGCTTGGATTGGGGGCGAACTCGGGTTCGATACTTCCGAATTGACCGAATTGCAGGGTGAAACACGGATTCTTACCATTCCAGTGGCCTTATCAAGCACGAGTTGGCGGATTGGCGTGAAACACTGGTGGCTAGAAGGGAGTCGTTTTCGCATCCAGGGTAATGGGCGGAATTGAAACTGAGTTGGCAATCGGGAGTAGTAATCAATCGGAAGTGGTAATCTAATTTAAGAAAGTTAACATCAGGTCACACTGGCTAGGAGATTCTTTACGGCGAAGTCTGCGATTGTCATTCCGGCGAGATTGGCGTCGACGCGATTACCACGCAAATTGTTGCTTAAAGAGACCGGGAAAACGGTTTTGCAGCATACCTATGAATCGGCGGCTAAGAGTACTTTGGCGGATCGAATCATCGTCGCTGCCGATGACATTGAGATTGTCGACGCAGTAAAGCAATTTGGGGGTGACGTTATTTTAACTGACCCTGATCACGTTTGCGGAACTGATCGCGTTGCCGAGGTGGCCGCGACGCTCTCTGAATTCGAAATAATTGTCAATGTTCAGGGAGATGAGCCGGAAATTGCAGCGACGGCAATCGATCAAGCCATTGGGCTGCTAGATCGAAACCCCGATATTCCAATGGCTACTTTGGCGACTCCCATTCGCAGTCGGCAAATGCTTGAGGATCCCAATTGCGTCAAGATCGTATTTGATAACCAAATGCATGCGATCTACTTTAGCCGCAGCGTCATTCCGCATCCGAGGGATTGGAGTGACGAATATCTAACTGCGGAACCGGCTTTGTTTTTCCAGCATGTGGGGCTTTATTGTTACCGCCGGGGATTTTTGCAGAACATTCCAAAATTATTGCCAACCTCGATTGAAAAGGCGGAGTCACTCGAACAACTGCGGATTTTGTCGAATGGCCATAAAATATTGGTAGGGAAAATAGACCACCCGATCACAGGGATCGATACGCGGGAGGATTACCAGTCGTTTGTCAGACGGCATTCCAATTGCTAAGATATCGCCGGACAGCGAGGACGGTTTCTCAAATCTACTTATTGCGCATTTCCTGTGGAAATTGCGCTATTTTTGTTGGCTGGGATTGGATCAATTGCGGGCGCGGGCGTGCTGAATCGCCGCAACACAGAGGAAACTTGATGACGAAACATATTTTTGTGACTGGGGGCGTGGTTAGCTCGCTTGGCAAGGGCCTTACCAGTGCATCGGTGGGGATGGTACTCGAGCAGCGTGGCCTCAGTGTGCGGATGCAGAAATTGGATCCGTACATCAATGTCGATCCGGGGACGATGAGCCCCTATCAGCACGGTGAAGTCTATGTGCTGGACGATGGCAGCGAGACAGATCTTGATCTCGGGCATTACGAGCGATTTACAAACGCCCCCCTGACCCGTGAATCGAACTACACCACGGGCCAGATTTATCTCAGCGTGATCGAAAAGGAACGGCGCGGTGAGTTCCTCGGGAAAACTGTTCAGGTTATTCCGCACATTACCAATGAAATTAAAAACTGCATTGGGAGGCTCGGGGGTGAAGATGTCGACGTGGTCATCACCGAAATCGGAGGAACTGTGGGTGACATTGAAAGTCAACCGTTCCTCGAAGCAATTCGACAATTCTCTCTCGATGTCGGAAAAGAGAACTGCCTCTATATTCATTTGACGTTGGTCCCCTACCTTAAAGCAGCGGCTGAATTAAAAACGAAACCAACCCAGCATTCAGTGGGTCAGCTTCGGCAGATCGGTATCCAACCGGATATTCTCATTTGTCGAACTGAGCGAGAGATGGCGGCTTCGGATCGTGAAAAAATCGCATTGTTTTGTAACGTGCCGGTCAAAGCCGTTATCGAGGAACGGGATAAAGATTTTTCCATTTATGAAGTTCCATTAAGTCTCGTCGAACATGGTCTCGATGAGCTGATCGTGAACAAGTTAGGGCTTCCTAAGCAAACGCTGGATCTTGATAACTGGCGGGAGTTGCTTCATCGGTTGCGGAATCCCGAAACGGAAATCAGCATCGCTGTCGTCGGGAAATATGCTGAACACAAAGATGCTTATAAATCAATTTACGAATCGATTGACCATGCTGGAATTGATAACCACGCACAAATTCGAATTGGTCGCATCCAAAGTGAAGACATTGAACACGAAGGCCCCGAGCGGTTGTTGAGCGGTTATGACGGGATTTTGGTACCCGGTGGATTTGGCGAGCGTGGAACCGAGGGGAAAGTAGAAGCGATTCGGTGGGCCCGCGAACGAAAAATCCCTTTCCTTGGAATTTGTCTGGGAATGCAGTGTGCCGCGATTGAATTTGCCCGCAACGTTGTCGGGTTGGAAGGAGCGAATTCAACAGAATTTGACAAAGACACGCCCTACCCTGTGATTTGTTTGCTTGATGAGCAAAACAATATCACTGACAAAGGCGGAACGATGAGACTTGGTGCTCAAGTTTCGACTGTAAATGATGCGACCAAGTCGCTGGAATGTTACGGTACAAAAGAGATCTCCGAGCGTCATCGTCATCGTTATGAATTCAACAATGTATTTCGCAAGCAACTCGAAGCCCACGGTTTGAGGTTTGCCGCAACCAGTGAGAACGATTCACTTGTTGAAATTGTCGAAGTCGTTGATCACCCGTGGTTCGTTGCGGTTCAATTTCATCCCGAGTTTAAGTCGAAGCCAACCGCTTCCCATCCTCTTTTTTCAGGGTTTGTTCAAGCGGCTGTGCGACGGTCGAGCAACGGCGCAAAAAAAGAAGTTGAAGTCTAAACGCGTTTTAAAACATTAATTCTGAGTTAAATCAAAGGAACCATCGATGTCGGAAGAAACCGGTGCGGGTGAAGAGCCCAAGATCATTGTCGATGATGATTGGAAGTCTCAAGTCGAAAAAGAGAAAGAGGAACTAAAGGAGTCTGCTGATGAGCCAGAGGGCGAAGCGGAAGAACATGCCTTGCCTCCGGCTTCTTTCATGGTGCTGATGTCTACCTTGGCCACCCAGGCGATGGCGGCGATGGGATTGATTCCAGATCCGATGACTGGGCAACCTAGCGTTAATCTTCCAATGGCAAAGCATTTCATCGATCTTCTGGGAATGCTGCAGGAAAAAACGCAGGGCAACCTCACTGAAGAGGAAGCGAACCATCTGCGTGATGGTTTGCATCAATTGCGAATGATCTATGTTTCATCTGAGCAATCCGCCAGTGGAACCGAAGGTGATCCGGCGCCAAAATCATCGATTGAATTGCCCTGATTCAGCTTCCGCGACCTTGCGGAAAATCGGTTCGTTTCAAACAAAGCGGCGTAAAACAATCGTTTTTCGCCGTGTTCTTTGATTGTTGTGGATTGACCATCTTACGATTTTGATTGAATACTCCCCTCGTTTTAAGCATACTAAGTGCAAATGTTGGTCGGGGGAAAATGCTCGCCCCGTATGCGAAAGTTCGTTGGATCCGACTTAGGGGGTAACTTTCAAATGGCTTGGGAATCAGAATGAAACGGGGTAAGCGAGTAGGTCGCTCGAAAAAAGGCTTTGCTGGTTTTTCTAATGAAAAAACTGTGGCCGAAGCAGGTGTTTACTTACCCGCTTTCATTTTTGGCCTAGTGACCACGCTTCTTTTGGGTCTGTTGGCACTCGGTCGATTTTTCCCTTCGATACAACAAGAGATAGTAACTAAGCCTGCGAAAGCACCAACTGCTTCGGTCTCCGGAAAGAAGAGTGATCGATTTGGTCGCCGCGTGGAAGTGAGCTCAATCAAAGATTTGACTGCGATGTTGGTCGAACTTGGTCGGGCAGGAATTCAGGCGCCATCTAAATTTGAAATTGAAACGAAGTGTCGTCAAAAAATCGCGGTGGCCGATGAGTTGTTGACGAGAAATCTCACCGAGGAAAACCGGGCGTTTGCAATTGAAGCAAAAATTGGAGCGTTGTCCGTTATTTATGGACTGGGGTTTTCTAAGGACCTAAGTGGCCCCGATGCGACCGAAGATCTTAAAGTTTTCGCAAGTACTTTTCTGGTCGACTCCAACCCTCGAGTCGCGCGAGTCGCCGCGTTAGCGCAATTTAAACAACTCTCATTCGAGCGGTTGAAACCCGGGCAAGCTTCCAGCGTCGATGTCGTTTGCGAAACGATGATGAATTTGCTTAAGAAGTTTCCCGATGACCCATTGGTGGTCGCGACAATTCAACAAGTAATTAATTACTATATCGAAAAAGAAACTGACGATGCCGTGTTGATGGTAGGGCAACTCGATGAACGGACGCGAGAGCTTGATTCAAAACCGGTGAAAAAAATGCTGAATCTCCTTCAGGGGAATTTGATGATCTCGGTTTCAGGTTATCAAGAGGCTTTTAATAATCGCTGGATTAATGGTGTGGAAGGAAACGAAAACCTCGTTCGGTTATCTCAGCAATTATTGCAGGATGAACGCTGTAACTCATGGGTTGTTGAGGATGTCGATCAAGTTGCTCGTTGGCTCGAACAACAGGCCTACTATGAATCTGCCAAAGAAATCTATCGGTCTCTTTCTGAAACAAATCAACCGTTAGAAGGGGCTGATGCTGAGTTGTTGTCAGGGAATGCAATCCATTTTGGCCGGAATGGGCTTGCCCGGTTAAACTTGGTCAATGCGAAAATAGATTTGGATCAAGTTCAGTACAATCAGACTCCTGTTGATTTATCCAGTTTGACTGGCCGAGGTGTCGTTTTATTGCTCTGGTCAAAAGAAAATAAGGATTCTATTCAGGGGTTACTTCAGGCTTGCGAAAACACAAAATCATGGCGCCGCCGTGGGGGTAAATTGCTGGCGATTTCGATTGATGAAAAGGTCGACAGTAAATTGCTGGCAGAGGTTGCCGCGTCTGCTGGTGTGATTTTCGGGAATGGTGACATCGAGACAAAGGGAGCCAATCAAGTTTGGGAGCAATGCCCTACGGATGTGCTTCCTCGGGTGCTGTTGATTGATCGCAACGGCGTGGTCGTGGACATCGACGTACCAATTTCCCAAATTCAAACGCAAGCGAACTTCTTAATCTCCGACAATTAGTTTGCATTGCCTTTGGGGTGGCAGGGGTTCAAGTCGCGATTGCGACCGCTGTGGGTTAGGCCGCAGCGAGTTAGATCTGGGCCTGCACGAATGGCTCGGCCTGTGTGGCGTCAGCAGTGCCCAACGGGTTTCCTGTAAATTCGATAAGCGCTTTCAGGAAATTGGATAGTAATTCACTTTGGTATCGTTTCGAATTCCAGCACAAGGCAATTTCTCGACGAGGTTGATCGCCACTGAGAGAGCGATACACAATTTTACGAGAATTGTCAGTCATGGCCATTTTGGGAACCAGCGAAACGCCATAGCCGGAGGCAATCATGGTCTGGAGAGTTGCGAGTTGTTGGACGCGAGTGATTGATTTCGGGTGAAATTTTTTGCGGTAAAAAAAGCTGTCCAGTGTTGAGCTTAAGCTGTAATTCGCTGGCAACATTAGGAAGTTGCTATGGGCTAAGTCTTTTAAGTGAATTCTTGTTTTCTTACAGAGGGGATGTTGAGCAGGAATCGCCAGTAAAATCTCTTCTTCGATTAGGGTTTCAAAAGAGAGGTGGCGGGCAGATTGCTTCACCAGGGGTGAGAGGGCGAGCACGCCGACATCTAATTCGCCTTTTAAGCAGAGTTGAATTAATGAATTCGAACTGGTTTCAGTAAGCGAAAAATCTGCTTTGGGGAATTGAGACGTAACTTGGTCGAGCAGGTCCGGGAAAAAATAAGGTGCAATGGTGGGTGTAGCTGAAACGCAGATTTGTCCGGATTGGCCGTCGTCGGTTATCTGCCGTTTGGCATCCTCGACAAGCTGGAGGATTTTTTGCGCGTGATTTTGAAGGACTTGGCCTGCGGGCGTCATCCGAATGGTACGACCCTGTCTTTCGAATAACGGTTGCCCCAGTTCTTTTTCAAGTTTTGCAATTTGTTGACTTAGCGCGGGTTGTGACACGGAACAGTCTTTGGCAGCGCGCGTAAAACTCCGATGTTCGACGATTTTATTGAAATATCGGAGTTGGCCTAAGTCCATGTCGGTCGCCGTTAGATCGATAACCTAAAAAATCATTATGGGGACGATTTCGGTGGGATGCAAATTTATGGCCGCCCAATCTTTAATTTTTTGAACTCGTCGAGGTAGGCATCTCTTGCCCCGTTTTAGGGGGCAAGAGAAGGGAAGAATTGGATCCACGCCAATCGTCGTCAGGTCAAATTGTGGAGATTGCCTAAGTTGCATAAAAAAATCGCCTGCGTTAGTTAAACGCAAGCGATTCAGGACGTCGTAGGTTGTGTGGCTTGTGATAGAGATTGATTGCCGACGAAAAGCTTCGGTTGTTCCAAATCCCTGTAAAAAACCGGTTTTCTAAAACCCTGTGTTGTTATCGATGTCGAAGACGGCTTGTTGAGGGTAGATGCTGTACACCGTGTTGGTCAGGTAAAGTTCAACAAACTCTGACACTCGCTGGATTGGTTTTTTGGGAATTAAGACAATGTCTGAATCCCGAAGCCAAATTTCGTCCGAAGGATGAGGGCGTTTGCCGAGTAATGCGCCATTGAGATCCAGCCGAGTCGCTGTAAGTCTCCAATCTTGATCGCGGCGGAAGACAACCACTTCTCTGACGTTCCCTCCTGGTTTGAATCCTCCTGCGAGTGCGATCGCCTGGATTACCGTGGTGGGACCTACCATTTCGAATCGCCCGGAGGCTGCAACTTCCCCCGCGACGTATATGTAGGTGGGTGCCCTTTGCGTCAAAATCGGTGTGACTTCGATTCCTCCTTGCCGCCCTTGGTAACGGGCATTGATTTCTCTTCCCATTTCTTCGAGTGTCAAGCCAATGGCTGGGATGCTACCAAGTCCCGGAAGCTGAATAGTGCCATCGGGCGAGACCGTTGCGGCGCGTCCTGTGCCTCCCTGCCCTGCTCTCGCATCGACTGAGTTAATGATGTCTTCCAGCGGAGTTTCCCCTTTGATGAGCTGGACGAGCATTCCTGGATTGATAACCCACGCCTCATACCGTTTGTCGAGTTCCTTCTGCACTTGTTCAACCGTTTTACCGGCCACTGCCACTTGGCCAATGAGAGAAAGCGAGACCATGCCATCGGAGCGAATCACGAGGCTTTCGGCATTGAGCGAGGGGTCAATGGCGGATGAAATGCGGATCGTATCTCCTACAAATAGTTGGTAGGGTTTCACCGATTTTTGACGGGTTCGCAAATAGACCAGTTCTAATTCATCATTGACGCGTAACCGATACTCTCCCATGGCAGGTCGACGGTAGGGGCCGATGTACTCGCCATACGCCATGGACTCCCATGGTACGCACGTACTGTCCCGCCATTTTGCTTCGGCTCCATTACGGCCGGGAGTAAACTGGTCGACGCCTTGAAGGGATCTTGTCGGCATGCCGTGGGCGGTTGAGGGGGCGACGAATCCGAACTGGCCGTTGTTAGCGCCCGCCACGATACTGGGACTAATCACCGATCCGGAGTCGTTGGTGTCGTAGCCTTGGCA
>JAAEMV010000093.1 GCA_024225195.1 Planctomycetaceae bacterium
CCACTTTGTGCTTTGCATGATCCCGTAAAGTGCGTAGTAGTCTTCCGCGGACACGGGGTCGTATTTGTGATCATGGCAACGCGCGCAACCAATGGAGAGGCCTAGCATGGAGCGACCTACAGAGTCAATCACGTCGGCAAAATCAAGGTATTGGTAGGTAGGTGACGCTTGGTAGCCATAGCGTTTGCCAATCGCGAGGAAACCTGTGGCAGTGACACGGTTGGCATATTCCTCAGGGGAGCCATCACGAGCAAGGATATCGCCGGCAATTTGCTCGCGAATGAATTCATTAAAAGGTTGGTCTTTATTGAAGGCATTGATCACCCAGTTGCGGTATTTGTAGGCTTCACGAACTGGATAGTCGGAGCCATCACCAGCAGTGTCTGCGTACCGGGCAACGTCGAGCCAATGTCGTCCCCATCGTTCGCCATAAGCCGGCGAGTCGAGTAATCGTTCTACCAGTGACTCAAACGCGTCTTCGGATTTATCATTTAGAAAAATACCAATCTCGAGTGGCGTGGGTGGAAGGCCGGTGAGGTCAAATGTAGCGCGGCGAATCAATGTGCGGCGGTCAGCGGAAGGGACAGACGACAGTTTTTGTTTTTTGAGCTTGGCAAGGACAAACGCGTCAATCGGATTTTGCGATTGGGGGTGGTCAGCGTCTTGAGGGATGGCCGGCAATTTTAGCGGCTGGAAAGCCCAGAATTTTTTGGCTTCTTCCACGCTCATTGCCGTCGTTGTGGTTGATTCGGTTCGAGGGTCGGGGGCACCACGCTTGATCCATGTTTCCAGTACCGCAATTTCCTGCTCAGTGAGCTGTTTCGAAGGCGGCATTTCCAAGTCGGAATCTTTGTATTTTACGGCCTCGATCAACAGGCTTTTCTCAGGTTGCCCTGGATGGATCGTTTGTCCGCGATCACCGCCTCGACTCCAGCCGTCTTGTGAATCAAGCCGGAGGCTACCCTCCTGTTTTTTTTCTCCGTGACACTCCTGGCAATGTTTGACAAGCAATGGTCGCACATTAGATTCAAAAAAATCCTCATTGCTTTGCGCGGAACAGTTGGTCACCGTCGATGTCAGGCAGATTGCGACTGCCGTGACCAAGAAAGTCCAAATCGAAGTATTCCTCGGCGATTGCAGGAGCATTGGCAACCATTTGCGAGACTCGTATTTTATACTTGCTTTGTGAATGAATGCGCCTGTTTTACAAGTTGGTTTTGAATCACCAGTAGATTGGAACGATATCAAATGATGATGTCACAGATGGACTTAAATAGATTGTATAATCGCAGCATCCTCGTGTAAAAGTTCCTGCTAAAATCACAAGCTGGATCTACTCGTTTTTTACAGGTTGTCTCGAGAGGGCGACGTTGGTTGAAAGCCGGGGTTGCGCGATTTATCTCTTCGAAATTCAATCGCTTAATTAAGGAATTGGTCTATTGCTCCGGTTTGCTCGAACCGGTTGCGTTGCATGGTCAGATCGAGGCTGCCGTAGTGTTCGATTGGGTTGCCATAAGCGTTAAGCAAAGTAGTGTACCAATTGCTTAAAGTTTTGTGGCCGCGTGTGCCGTGGAATGGCAAACGGATGTATCGTCCAGCGAGATCGAGCCGAGAGTTCTTGCCTGTCATCAGAACCATCGGTGCCTCGGTGTCCGGGCCGTGATGACCGGCACCTGTCTCCGGCATGTAGATGATCGTCGTATTATCAAATAGCGTACCGTTCCCTTCGGGGATTGCTTTGAGCTTGGTCACCAGCGTCTTGACTTGTTTCATATGGTGGGTCTTGATTGCATTTCTCATGGTTGCGGCACCGGAAATTTGTCCCCCGTGTCCGATCTGATGGATGCTCGTCTTTTGTTTATTCTCAGGGAGTGAGGTGATGTCGGTACCAAGATCGTCGATGGTGTAGGTAACCACGTTAGTTAGCCCCGAGGCTAATGCTCCGATGATCACGTCGGTGAAGGCGGTCTGTTTTTGTGGAAGGGTTGCGTCTTCTCCACCGCTCGCGTGTACGGAGTTGATTTTGGGGAGGTGTTTATTGATTTTATCACCCAAAGAAGCGACTTTCATGTTGCGGTCGCGAATCGATTGCAGCGACTCGATCTGGTCGCTGATTTTCAGTCGCTCATCACCATCGAGTCCTTTAAGTCGACGAGTTTCCTGTTCGTGTAAGTAGTCTAACAGGGCGTTTTCGGAAGCCGCTTCGTCGGTTTTGGTGACGGATTTAAATAGCTCTTGGTGGGCAGTCATTGGGTCGGC
>JAAEMV010000094.1 GCA_024225195.1 Planctomycetaceae bacterium
AGCTGTAGTCGGTTTTGTCTAAACCGTCGCTCGATAATACCTTGCACTACACCAGCTTGTTAGCAGAATCCTGAAAGGGCGTTCTTATTTGTTTTTGGCTGACTGGAAATATCGCAAAGGTTTGCACGGGGCCAGTATGAAATTTAAAAATCTGAAATCTAAGTTTAAAATCTTAAATCTCAGTATGAAATATGAACTTCAGTATGAAGACTGTTTCTAAGAATAGCGAGGATTTGAGGAGATTGCTGAGCGAATTAACAATTTAATAATCGATTAGTTCCCGAGATTCCAGAGTCGAAGCGTTAGAATGCGTTCGATTTTTCATCTAGGCTTCCAATGTAATTAAATAAAAAACCCGAACCCCAGCATCAATTGCCGCAGTTCGGGTCTAAATAGTTTGGAGATGCTTGGACTGTTGTCCAAGAGTTAATTAGCGTTCAATTGAGTAACAGAGGATTTTGTCATCCTCTCGTAGATAGAGCCGACCACCGACGATTACTGGGTGAGCCCAGCTGGGACGATCTCCACTTCCAGGGACTTTGAAGTTTGCTACTTCTTGAAACGAGTTGGGGTCCGCTTTGACGAGAGTCATGACTCCATTGCTGTAGCGGACATAGACGTGACCATCGGCTCCAATCACGCTTGCTGATTTCTTACCTGAGCCTCTTGATTTCCACTTAATCTCTCCGGTCATCAGGTCGGCACAAAACGGTAGTCCTTTGTCGTCGGAATCGCCGAACAAGTAGTCGCCCATGAGGATGATACCACCGTGCTTATTCGCAAGGCTTGGTTTGAGTCCGTAGATTTCTTCGATGTTGACTTTTCCACCTGAACCAGATTGCTTTAACAGTGCACCACCTCTTTTATATCCAGCGGAAAAGAAAACGAGATCATCCCGAACAATCGGGGTCGGAATCACGGCGGTTGTTCTATCGATCTCGTAAGACCAAAGCAGTTCACCATCGGAAGCACGAACGCCGAGGGCACCGCTACCCGTGGTTTGCACGTAGACTTTAGTCCCGCCGACATTCGCGATCACAACTGAAGCGTGCCCGGCCCCTCGATCGTCATCGCGAACCGTAGACCATTTTAGCTTGCCAGTTTTTTTGTCGAGAGCAACCATCGTGTTCTTGGTGCCGCCCGGCGTGCAAATTAGGTGGTCGCCATCGATCAATACTGATTCGCTATAGCCCCAGCTATCCGCTTTTTTACCTTGAAACTTTTTCTTTAAGTCAATTTTCCAAAGTTCCTTGCCATCGGTTTGAAGACAAATCAATTTTCCAAATGGCGTGATGACGTAAACGCGATCGCCGTCTACCGTTGGTGTGCTGCGCGAACTCTGCCAATTGTCTGGCCCTTGGTTCCATGCAGGCCCTGTCTTTGTTCTCCAGATCCTCTTTCCCGATTCACGGTCAAAGCAGGACATGTATTCATCTTTATTGGACTCGGATGATAACCCATCGCCCAATGTGTAGAGTCGCTCTCCATCTACGGCAAGGCTTGCGTATCCTCGACCGCAGCCTTCGGCTTCCCAGACCAATTTCGGACCTTGCGATGGCCAGTCTGTGAGGAGTCCAGTCTCAGTTGATACGCCGGTTCGTTCGGGGCCCCGAAACGTTGGCCAGTTTGGCTGTTGTCCAAATGTTTGAGCCGAAACAAATAAACACAGGATAGCTGCTGCTGGATACGATAGAAAAATGCGAGTCTTCATCGGTTGGTTCCACAAAAAAGGTTAATGTGAATTCGAGAATTCAAACGGTTGAAAATATCGGGCGATCGTCTTTAAGCTGAATATCTTAGCAAATGGTGACGAGTGTGCGTTAGACGTACTTCACTTTCTTTCTTGCAAAACTGGAGGTCGGTCCAGCGGTTGGCCGGAATCCTCCCAAATCTACATGCCGCGAGACAAATGAGGGGCAAACTTGGGTTTTTTAAGAACTGAACTTGGATAGGTTGTGTTTAGTGGGATCACGTACCAATTCAAGAGTTGCTCGCCGCTGAGTCGCGTTAATCATGGCTCAACAAGAACATGATTCCGTGGGGGTTTGCATTGAGCCAAAGGCGAGCGCCGTAGACTTGTTGATTCGTTTTATCGATGTACTCCATTTTTTCTTGGAGGTGTGCAATTGCTTTGGTCAATTCGGGACGGTTTGTCTGGAGAGGTTTCCCAACACTGTCATCGACGATTCCATCATTTCCATTGGAATGCAGGATGGTTTGATAAGTGTCACACGCGACAATAATATCGGTAGCGACAAATCGTCGATTAAGTTGTTGTTTTAGGATGTGATCGAGATCGCATTCGATGATGACCACTCCGTAAAGATCCTCTTCTAGGGAATCAAAGACAGGGACTCCAGCAAAGAGGGTTACATCTTTCTTTTCGCAATTCTCTGCATCGTGCAAAGCACCACAGGCGAGTGAGGTGTAAACTTCGTCGGGGTCATTCTGGCCTACCCGTTCGATAAACTCGCTCGCCGTGCCGGCCCGTAACCGACTTCTTGGGATGGAACGAATGTTAGAGTGGACGGTGCTGTGTCGTTCTACACGAACAAGTTCTGTGAAATCTTTGCCGTCAAGTCGGCTGTAGACGATGCTGCGATAGTCTGACTTTGCTTTCAGTAAACCAGAGAAAATCGTGATCAATCGGTCTCGCCAGGCGCTCGTGTCTTCCGCTGAGTTGGCACGGATCAGTTCCTGAATTGGCGGCAGGTCTGCCATGAATCGGACATTCGTTTCCAAGTCCCTCACGGATGCTTGCGTGTTCGTTCGTAATTCACGACCTTCCATACGCATCGTCTCATATTCGGATTGCCGTTGCCCCTGATTGACCATCCAGCGTTCGACATCATTGGCTAATTCAGAAGCGGTGTCGTGTCTGGCGAATTTTTTTAACGCCATCGCTTTCATACAAATTGCTTCTAGTTCAATTGGAATGTCTGAGCGGATATCTCTTGGTCGTGGTGACTCGCTCTTTTGAATATCCTTAAGAACTTCTTTAATTTTGAGAGGCGCTGATGTTTTAGATTTTTTAGGTTCGTGCGGGGCATCGCCTGTCAAGATTGCAAACAGAATGGCCCCGAGTCCGTAGATGTCTGCTTGTTGTGAAACGCTCTCCCCTGCTGCCTGTTCTGGCGACATGAAGAGGGGTGTTCCGATCACCTCGCCGGCCAGAGTTTCGGCAAGTGCTTCTCCAGAAAGTTCAACATCCCCTGAAAGCTGGCTACTCAGATCACTATCGTCAACTACTTTTGCGAGTCCCCAGTCGAGCACCATGACCTGCCCAAAATTATCAAGTCCGACATTTTCCGGTTTCAGATCACGGTGGATCACACCTCGCGAGTGAGCGTAGGCAATCGCCTGACAGACGCCAAGAAACGCGGTTAACAATCGGTGGAGAATCAATGGGTCGCATTTACCGGCCTGGCAGCGATCGTGATATTCAGTGATTGCGTCGGCGAGTGTCCGTTTCCCAACAAAGCGCATGGAATAAAAGGGCTCGCCTGTTTTCCGGTCGGTTCCGTATTGATAGAGGGAAACCACATTGGGATGCTCGAGTTGCCCCGTAATTTCAGCTTCTCGCTCAAATCGCTGCCACGCGTTTGGTGATTCCAACGCGTGACTATTCATTTCTTTAATTGCCACATTGCGATTCAGCTTTTCATCTCTTGCCAGCCAAACATTGCCCAGTCCGCCCTCGCCAAGTTTGCGAACGATGGTGTAAGGCGAAGAAGTTTCGCGTGAGTCGTGCAATTGGTCTTCTTTGGGGCTTTGCAGAGCGAATTGCTGATCCTCAGGGGAGCCGTTGCTATCGAGCATTGTGGCAGCGAGATTGGAATTATTTTCCATGGCCCGCAAAATCGAATCCGACATTCTATTTTTAGCATCCTGGCTTAACGCGGATTCGCCAAGGTTGGAGTCGGACATTCCACTGTTTTTGACAATTGATTTATCGATAGTTTTTGCAAGTTCAGCGAATGCCTTGGCGGCTTCACTGTTAGAAAGATGGGCCTCGAGTTGAGTCGCTTCTACTTCGGTGAGTTCCCCGTCGATCGATTTTGAAAAAAGTTCGGTCGCTTTTTTATCATTCAGCATGGGTTGCAGCCTCTTCGTTACTATTCCATTGACGTCCCACGCAGTTGGCCAGCCCCAGTCGCGCTCGGTGCATTCTCACCCAATAATTTGACGGAGTAATCGCGAGTTCCTTACAAATTTGATCCGAGTTAAGTTCTTCCATCACGCTCAAGGTAAATACATCTGCCTGACTTTGTGGTAGATGGGTCAAACAGCCTTTTACGATGGTCCAGAGTTCGTTTGATTGCAGGTTGCGATCGGGGCTACTTGTCCAATTGGAGGCGCCTTTGTGGTAATTTCCATGCTGGTCAAATAAGTGATTGGAAGGATCGTTTTCTTCTGTCTGATCGTGTTGGTGCTTATTTCGTTTGCGGATGAAGTCGATGATTTTTCGTTTCAGGATGCCGGTTAACCAAGCCTGTTGAGAGCCTTTTCCTGAGTACTGAGAATAATATTTAATCCCGTTTAGAAAGGTCTCCTGCACGACCTCTTCTGCCGCACTTTCGTCGCGCAGCCGCTTAATCGCATAATTGAATAAAAAGTCACCGTATTGTTCCACCCAAAATTCGGGGGTACTCTGTTCCGTGGGCACCAAGAATGTATCCTTTTGTGATCCGTCCAAGCTGGCTTAGTGATGTTTCGAAGAGTAGTAAGCTGGGACGGAGAAGTTTTGACCATAGGTGAACGAGGTCGAAATTTAGTCTTTGGGAACGGTTGTTCCTGTTTTGGTTATAACTGTGGTTTCAAGTTGAATCAACTGATACAGAGAGCAGTGAAACTGCGAGAACTGAGTTGCGTGCTTTAGCGGGCCGCGTCTTGGAGTTTGAATCGTGATGAAAAAAGGCCTGCCAGAACATTTGTAATTGATCGAGAATCGCTTGGTCTGTGTTGAGCTAACGGCGCCGATTGGCCAGGTTGAAAGATCAAGCGGTTCACGCCAATCCTCGAGGCTTAACCTAATTCAACGTCGGTGTCTTGGACATTGTCATCGACTGCGACGGACGGTTCTGCGCCATAAGTTTCAGAAATTTTTGCAGACAGGGCATTCATGTCGATGTCCAGCAACTTTCGGAGTGTTCTTTGGATGTGTTTAAATTTAACGGGCAGATTGAGCATCGCTCGTTTTTCATTGAACCACTCTTGCCGCACGAGTTTCCCAAGTTTTCCAGTGACGATTAAGATTGCGGGAACCTGAGCGGTGTAGGTGCCGCTAAGAAATTTCTCAAACCAACTGATTGCTTCTTTGCCGAGTCCAGCGCTACTGAAGATTACACAGTCGACGGGAGAATCTTCTAATGGATCGAGGTCGCTGAATCGTTCGAGTCCGCGTTCTGGGTTGCCAGTAATGAGCACACGATAGCCTAAATCTTTCAGGCGATCTCTTAAGTTGTCTTGAACTTTGATATTTGATTCGATGAGTAAAACTGTTTTGCCGCGTCCCTCTTCGTTTTTGGTCATCAGTGAGGAATAGGCTTGAGCCTCTTTTTCAGAAAGCTCTTCGTCGTACCGTTTCAGATCCCCTGATTCAATCGCGGTGAGCACGGCATCGATCTCGGCCTGCGCGAGAGCAGCGGTTTGAACTCGCTTTTTCGGATCGAGATCCATCAGGCGATTAATTAGAATTACGATCCGATGAGGTAGATTGGGTTCGTGCAGGGTTACCGGGGCAACTTCTTGAAAACGTCGGGGGGAAAGACGTTTCATACGTTCCCGCGTTTCGTACAGGGGAGGCACGCCAGTAACCATTTGGTAGAGCATGCAGCCGAGGAAGTAAATGTCGCTTTTGGGGTCGTCACGGAGAACTGCCGTGCATCGCTCAAGCCCTGCGTAGTCGATACTGCGAGGCCCCCCTTTGCCATCGTCTTCACGATCGCTACTTACGGTTGCGAGACCGAAGTCAACAAGTTTCGCTTGACCTTTTGCCGAGAGAAGAACATTGGATAGCTTCATATCTCTGTGATAGATGCCTTGGGCTGCGGCATAGGCGAGCCCTCCGGCGATGTCACTGCAGATTCGCAATGAGGTGAGGTTGGGAATTTGCTTGTGGGCCTTGACGTATTCGCGAAGATTTTGCCCCTCAACAAAGTCCATAACCATGTAAATGCGGCCGCGGTCTTCGCCAACTTCACTAATGGGTACGATGTTGGGGTGCCGCAATCGCATTACCATTTTCGCTTCCCGCATAAACTGCTCGCGGGTATCGTTGTCCGTACTGTATCTTTGGCGGAGTACTTTGATTGCTTTGATGTCACCGGTTTTGCGATGTAACGCTCGGTAAACCCTGGCAAACGTTCCAGCTCCGATCAGGTAAAGAACCTGCCATTGCCCATAGAAGTAGCCCCGTCTTTGACCGTCAGCGACTCTAGAAATCTGCCAGTTGGTCATTTGCTCTTTTTCGAGCAACTTCATGATGAAGTCGTTGAAACTAGCGCGACCTCTTCCGCCGGCTTCACCGAGGGTAACCTCAAGATCTTTTGTGCTCATCAGCCCACAATCGTGGATGCGTTGAGCAAATTGTTCGGCCGTTAAATCGTTCATACTGAATTAGAACTCTGGCTCAGTTCGAATCTCCACGGTCAATGAAAAGTGTGGATCCGTTGCTGAAGGGATAATTGAGATTAGTAGAGTTGTGTACTAAGAGTATTGCACAATATTATTGGAATGAATGGCTTGGGACAACTTTTACCGACTATTTAACGGTTTGGGCTGCGACAAAGGATGTTTTTTTGCATTGTTCCCCTTCTGCCTCTGTTTCACTCAACTCTAATCCCCATTTTCCAGTGTTTGGTCGCTATATTTCATTCAACCTGAATTATTAGCATCGAGCGGTGGATGCCTGCTCCGACGCGACCGCAAAGTTCTCTCTGCCCGGAATACAATTTAAATGCGATTTCGTTCCGAGCGGGCTCGTTTGCCTAGTTTAGTCTTCTAAAGCATTCTTGTACGAATCACGCTCTCGGCGAGTCGCTTCTAAGTCAAACATAAGGTATTTCATGTCCATCCGAAGCTGGCTCAGAGCTTCCTGAATTAGATTTAGAATCCTTCGCCGACGACGCGTATAGTCAACCACCCGGTTTAGGGGGCGTTCTAGTTCTTGGCGGTATTGCTCGGGAAGAGTTTGAACTGCCGAGAGCAAGTCGTTGAGGTCCATTGGAAGTTGGTCAGTGTTAGTGTTGCGATCGGTTTTAATGTTCATCTCGGTAACGCCTTGTGCATGAGTGTGTTTCTGTTGAAGGCGACTTAATGCGAACCCAATGCCAAAGCGGGGCGGTTTTTGGGGATTGAGGCTTAAACCTCGGAAAAAAACGTGCTAGCGGCTAAAAGAAAAAATAATTAGCTTCGATCACATTGAGGCCGGTGAGGTGCAAATGCAACATCTTTGACGTAGCGATTAGGCCAATATCTTGCTAAAAGTCTCAGAACCGTGGGTTTTGCGGCAAAACACTAGCGTTGGACCCAGGAAATAAGCGATTCTCGCGATCGTTGGCTTTGTGAATCGCCAATCCGAGTATGTTGTTTTTTTGCGACACTAAGCATGAAATCTCGACTTACCAAATTGATTATCTTTGTTCTTGCGGGGTTGATTCCTGTCGGCGCGGTCCAAGGTCAATTCCATCAGGAATTTGAATCGGGGCAATCCTCTTGGCAGCGACACGAGACCGACTGCGCAATCACTCAAGCGAGTTGGATTCAAAGACGATTCCGCGAACCTGATTCCAACAATGGCTGTGAAAGCGTTCACTTTACCAACGGTCCGGGAACCAAGATCTATTTGTCGCACAAGGTTTCTCCTGCGTTCGTAATTTCAGAACTCAATCCGTCGGTGCGAATTAAGGCAACGCGTCCCGGAGTTCAATTAATGGCGCGTATCGTCCTGCCTCACGCCCCTTCTCCGTCGGGGGAAGGGCCCCTAACGACGATGCTGGCGGGGCCGAAGTATGAAGGAAGAGGGCGCTGGGAAACGCTTTCGTTTGAAAAGAAGTCCTTTGATTTGCAGCGTCAACTCACTGAGCGTGTTTGGCTTTTGCGACGCAAGTATGGATCGCGTGTGGATCAACGGGATGCTTATGTTGATAAATTGGTACTGAATCTGTATTCGGGGCCCGGTAAAACGGCGGTACAGATTGACGATCTCAAGTTAAATGGAATTGTGGCGGCGGACGCGATTGCAGTTGGAGTCGCTGCGAGTGATTCGACGGTGGTAAAGGACGCGAATCTGCGCCCGGCAAGTTTTGAGGTGACTGACGAAAAACACAAATCGCTTGTGACGCGAGAGGGAACCGTTTTATTAGTCAAAAAGAAGCCATTCTTTCCAAAGATTATCCAGCACAACGGAGAGTCGTTTGACTTTTTAAAAGCACTTGGATTTAACACGATCGAGTTAAAGTCGACGGCAACGGAAGCTCAACTACAACTCGCCCAATCCCTAGATCTGTGGTTGATCTGCCCTCCCCCATCGTCGGTTGGTGTGCAGGCGATCGGCCTGAAATTCGATCGAGTGTTGGTTTGGCAAGTGGGTGAAAATTTAACCTCTGCTGATCTTTCAAGTCTCAGGCGCAAGGTTCGGGAAATTCGCTCATCTGATCGCCGTGACGGGCGACCGATTATGGCAGAGGTTGGATCCGATTGGTCTCAGTTGTCACAAGCGGTCGACGTAGTTTCGCTGGGGCTCAGTCCAATTGGCACCAGCTTCATTGCAAGTCAGTATGGAGATTGGATTGCCGCACGTCGGTTATTGGTTGGGGAAACGAAACCGGTTTGGGCGAATATTCAAACTGAGTTGCCTGAATCCCTGCTTACTCAAATAGCAATACTGGCCAAGAAAATCCCTCCAGTTCCGATTGAGCCGCAGCAGGTAAAGTTTTTAGTTTATGAGGCCATATCGGCGGGAGCTCGTGGCCTTCGATTCGGCTCTCGTTCACGATTGGACGACCCGAGTCCGGGGACTCGTTTAAGATCTCAAACCATTCAGTGGGCATTAGCTCATGTGGATCAGATTGAACCATGGGCGGTTGGCGGTGCGCTGATGGGGTCGTTGGCCAACGCGAATGACGAGCTTGAAATTGCAGTCATCAAAACAAATCGTTCGCGTTTATTACTGATTGAGCGTCCGACTCACCACGAGCAATATTTAGCGGGTGATCTGCCTGTGCAGCCGATGGCAATTAAGGATCCAACTGCCGGTGCGACTGAATTAGCCTATTTGATTGGTGATACCGGTCTTCAACCATTGTCCAAAACGCGTGATATTTCCGGGGCCGTTATTCGGATTAATAATTGTCCCGCCATGATGGCGGTGGTGCTAACGCAAGATCCGTTGGTGATTAAAAAATTAAATAGTAGCTATGAGCGAGTTGGAAAGCAGTCGATCCTTCAAATGCATGTCGATTTGACTCGTCAATGGTTGGCAATCATGCAATTGATTGATAAACAAATGGGACGAATGGGCCGTAGTTCATCTGCCGGTAGTACCGCACTAAATGAGGCTGTGAATGCGTTTCAGAACGCTCAACAACGCATTGCGGGAAACAATGCCCTGATGGCAGTTCCGTATCTTGATCGAGCGGACGAACGGCTTGCCTTTGTGCGTCGTGACATGATCATTGAGCAATTGGGAAAGTTTCAATCAAAAACTTCTACTCCCTTTACCGTCCATTCGAGTTTGATCCCTCTTCATTGGGAACTCACCGAACGATTGAACCAAGGGAATTGGCAGCCTAACGGATTGGCGGGCGGAGATTTTGAAAATTTAACGCACATGCTTACCAATGGCTGGGAAAACCATCGGGAAGAGAGTGAGCTCGTCAGCACTCGCGTTGAATTAGCGGCGAGTGCAGCGGTTGACGGCCGTTATGGATTGAAGATGTCGGTGTTAGAGAAACAGCCAAATCAAGGTGTGATCGAATCCACTCCGCTGTGGATCACCTCACCGGAGACTTTGGTGAAGGCGGGACAGTTAGTACGAATCCACGGGTGGGTCAATATTCCTAAAGTCATCCGTGGGACACATGACGGTTTGACCATTACCGATTCTCTTGGCGGCCCGGAAATGATGGAGCGGATTCCGATTACCACTGGTTGGGAAGAGTTCACTTTGTACCGAGCGGCGCCGGAGAACGGTCGCGTCCAGGTAACTTTCGCGATGACCGGCACCGGAACCGCAATGCTGGATAAGGTTACCGTGAGAGCGGTTGACTTGCCCACTGAAGCGGTTCGACAGGCGAAAAACTAATGTCTTGCTGTCGTTGTTTAAGTTTCTTTGAGCGGGGGGCTGTTGCTCTGGCAAGCCCGCTGCAAACTAAACTCCATTAAAAACCGATCGCATTTGAGTCAGCACCTGAGGAATGTTCTCGAGTGGATTTTCTTCTTCATATTCAAGGACAATATGTCCTTTGTATTTTGCCTCGGTTAGCAATTGATTGACTCTCTGCATGTTAACGGCTATTTTCTCACCTGACGGCTGTTTCATTTTTACTTTGTATTGAACATTGACAGACGCAGACGCACATTTTTTCAGGTCTTGATAAGGGGTCGATGAGATGAAGTTTCCTGTATCAAGATTGACGCCTAGCCACGGGCTATCAACGCCTTTAACGATCTCCATGACTTGGTTTGCTGTTAACTGGCCGTGATTTTCGACTCCGATAAATATGCCGAGTTTCGCGGCATGTTTTGCACATCGTTGCAAAGAGGTGATGGCGGAGGTGAGCGCGTTGGGATTAGCTTCGATTTGTTTTTTTGTTCCTGCGAAAAATCGAATGTGATTTGCTCCCATTGTCGAAGCTCGGTCAATCCACTGGTTAGCTAATGTGATTTCTTTTTCTAATTTAGCTTGGTCGAGTGTCGTGAAATTATTCCCAATGGCTGTTCCCACAATCGGAACACCCGATAAAAACGCATGACGTTTGATTTTTAAGAAGTATTCCTGATCGGCATCCGGCGGGAAGAAATAACTGGTCAATTCCGCCGCGCATTGTTGCGTCGCGCAGTAGTCAATAAACGAAAACATATCAAATTCTTGAAGTCCGTCAGTGGACTGAGGCCGCCCTTTAAAAAACTTAAAGTGTTTCCTCAATGAGTAGGCAGCAAGTCCAAGGCGATATCTGTTAGGCGGGGTCAGGCTAAGTTCTGAATTTGTTTGAGCTGGGACTTCGCTTCCCCTTGCGAATCGGCCAACATTGCTTGAAGTCAGGCAAAGTGCGGACGAGGCGGATAGTTGAAAAAATGTTCTACGAGTCAGTGGCATGGTATATCCCTAATTTCTAAAGGGGGGCAGCGGGCGACCTTGTTTGCATTAGCGAGGCCGGTCCTCATAAATTCGATGTGCTTTTATTCGAATCACGGCCAAAGGTCAGAGTGAAGTTTAATCAATTTCATTAACCGGCGCGCAAAAAAAGCGTTCCTGGATGGAACGCTTTTTCAAATTCTAAATCTACTTGAGGAACCTACTTTTTTGCGTAGGAAGCCTTGGCTGGCGAAATCTCGCCGAGTGACGCACCGCTAACACGTGCAAATCTTTCCTTCGTACCGTCATCCAAATAACGATAACCAATTCTTGTTGGCTTGTTCGTCTTGGGGCAGACTACCATGACTTTGCTGGCTCGGATCGGGGTTTCCTTGTGAAGGCGCCCGCCTTGAGGGTTCTTTTGACTTGGCTTTACGTGTTTGTAGGCCAAGTTGACGCCTTCCACGACCAACATTTGGTTCTTGTGGTCGACTGAAATGACTTTACCTGTCACGGATTTGTCTTTACCACTGATGACTGTGACTGTATCGCCGTTGTGAATCTTCATTTTTCTCGCCGCTTTCTCGAATTAGTGAATCGAGGAGTTTCCGTCATTTCTTGCCTATTGTCAAGGCTTAATGGTGAAATGATAGGTTCGTCAACTCGGAGATGGTTTGTTCAATCTCAAGTCGTAAATTGCCACATTTACCGGATGAAAAGCTTCCATGAACTTGGCGGCATCCGGACGTTTGGGCGATTTTTTTCGCGTTTTGGGCGTTAATTCCGCCTGCCGGCAGGATTTCAATCCTCTGTTCAGCCTGTCTGTGAGCCGAAGTAATGTTGGGAAGTCCGTCCAAAGCTGTTGGCTGGTGGCCGCTGGTCATTACGCGGTCAATACCGACCTCAACCAGTTGTTCAAGGCATTTCCGGGGGTCTCGAACGTCGTCAAAAGCCTTGTGGAATACTAGTTTTTTGCCGGTTGTGAGCGAACGCATTTCCTTGCATCGATCTAATGCGATGTCCTTGTTTTCATCGAGGCAGCCAAAGGCGATTCCAGCGACACCTTGGTTGAGCAGCCATTTTGCGTCGTGGACTAGGGTTTGCCACTCGGAATCAGAATAATTGAAGTTCCCAGCCCGGGGACGAGCCATCGCAATAATTGGAATTTGAATCGAATTCATTACCAATTCGAGCAGCCCGGCTGACGGTGTAAGGCCATCGAGTTCCAGCGCAGAGTTCAATTCAATTCGGTCTGCACCGGCAATTTGGGCGGTGCGGGCAGCTTCGAGTGAGCCACAGCAGACTTCGACCTGAAACCCTCGAGAGTCTTGGGGGGCATCACTCATTTTTGGCTTTAGCGAGAGAATTTGGGTCGCAGTATTTGAGTGCCAGCATTGCGTAGGCGGTTACGAGATTGGGGTCTCCTTCAAACCAGCGATCAGCAGGGTTAGTCCATGAGCCGTCATTTCGTTGCAGTTCCGACAGGCGACGTGTCAGGTCGGCTTGCCAGTCTTGCTTTTTTTGATCTTCGGTTACAACGAATCGGTCGCCGGTAGCTGCGAGTGTTTTGGCAAAAATATGGTAGTAATAGAACAGGCCTTGCTGTCCCATGCCGGGGTTACTGGTTAAGTCGTAGTGTCTTCCAATCCAGTCCTTTGCCGCCTGCACTCGGATGTCGTCTTGATCGACGCCGGAATAAAGGAGGCTTTTTAAACCGGCGTAAGTCATCGAAGCGTAGCTTCGCAATCCACCTTCGGGCGTTTCTCCTGCCTTCGATTCTCCCTTTCCAACGGCGGTGTAAATGAAACCGCCTTCATCATCAATGGATGCTTTGCCAACCCACTCAGCAGTGTTGTGAGGCGTTGATAAATTTTGACACCGGGACATGAAGGTCGCCGCTTTTTGAAAGGCTTCGCTTTGCGGATCCTCTGCGACGGCTTTCAGGGCATCGAGGAAATAGGAAGTGTTGGATGCGTCGGGTCGTTTATGCGTTCCGTATCCCTGGCCTCCATAAAATGTGCTGTTCAGGTCGTATCCTTCCGCTTCATCCCATTGCAGGCCTTTGAGGAATGCGATTGCTTTTTGAATTGTCTCGTCGTACTTTCCGTCTGCGTTGACGCGATTGAAGCACATGAGGGAAACACTTGTTTCGTAATTCCGGAGGTTGCTCCCCTTTCCATAAATCCCGCCATCGGGGCGGATTTGTGTTTTGAGAAACGCGAGTGCTTTTTGGATTTTTGGGTCAGTTTGAGGAACTCCATGCTCGATTAGAGCACTGGTGCAAAGTGCGGTGACGGCGGGACTGAGTTGCTTGCTAAAAGAGCCATCAGGAGCTTGGCCTTTTTCCAGCAGAAAGGTGGTTCCCGCTTTTGATGTTTTTTGAAAGAGCAGTTCGAGAGTTTCATCGGTAGCGGAGGACGTCGCTTGCAACGTTTGCGGTTCTTGGGTTTTCGTTGGTGGCTGGAGGGCAATTTTCGTAGGTGGAGTTTTCGTATCGGGAGCCTGAGTGTTTTGGGGTGGCGGCGTTGCGGAAACGGGGGAGTCATCCACTTTCACCGGGGCCCCCACGGCAGTGTCCGGGCTTGGGGGAGCCTGTGGCGAGGTTGGAGGAGTCGAGGGCTCGGAGACTTGAATCGGTTCTTCGTGATCGGTTTTTGAGCAGCCTAAACTAAGGCATAGCAATGCCAGGATGCAGGTGGTTAACAGTGTCATGGGGGCAAGATTGACGCGTGGCAACATTGTTCATTCCTGACTGGGTTTGCACGGCAAGACTGGAACTGTCTGCCGCTATACCGTGCGAGGTAGTCAAGCAAGAGTCTGCAAGAGAACCAGTGCTTGATCAAAATTTGAGTACATTCATTCAGCTTCAACTATGCCGTGGAATTTCAAACACACGGCCTGTCAAAGGTATCATTGCTGATTACTCTAAAACGGCAAGGATGTCGGTCTCATTCATAATCAGTAACTGTCCGCCATCTACCTCGATTTCGGTACCCGCGTAGCTTGAGAATAGAACGCGATCTCCTTCGCTGACTTGGAGATCCGAGCGACTTCCATCGACCATCAGCCTTCCGTTCCCGACGGATAAAATGCGACCTTCTTGTGGTTTTTCACGGGCGGCATCTGGTAAGACAATTCCACCGGCGGTTGTTTCGTCAGCTTCAGTACGTTTCACAACCACTTTGTCGTCTAGAGGTTCAATTCTCATAAAAAAAATCCGCGAGTGTCGAGCAATAATGTGACACCTTTCAAAAGTTGGGTGTCACCCAAGCTCAACATTGTTCCATGAGCGGTTCTGGGGTTCAAGCCGATATCTGGAAATCGAAATTGAGAACCCGGAGATCGTGTTAAATTGGGCCGAACGGAGCAAAGTGGCGGTGTTTTGCGAGGTTTTCGTTGCGTTTTGCAGCTTTTCAAGGCCGTAAAGTCTGCACAATCGTTGGAAGCCACTTCGGGCGTTGTTTTCACCGTTTTAAGGCGAAAATGCCGAAAACTGAGATAGAAGCTTTTTTGTTCCTCTTAGAACAGCGGTGTGAAATCAATGAATTCAGCCCAGAACGCGCCTCAGCCCGAGACGAATCCACGAACGATCCTGCAAGCCATCTGTGCACGGCATGGATTTGATCTCGCTCAAAGTAATTTCAAAAATGAAATTCCGGAGGCTATCGAGCAAGCTGAATTAAGTGATTGGAGTGCCGAAGGTGGAGATGAGTTGGTCTCAATTCGAATCGATCCCAGCACAACTCCGAATTATTCTGCGAACGACGCAAGTATTCTTGAGTCGGTGGTTGAGTCTGCAAGTCAGATTCAGCAGCTTGCTGAGCGGCTCTCGTTAAAAGAAGACGAGCTTTATCAAAACGAAGAACAACTCGAACGCAGAATCGGCGAGTGGGAGACGGCGACGGGGATACAGGAAAAAGATTATGAAATGAGGGTTCAGCATCTTTCTCAGCAAGCATCTCAGGTGAGCTGTCAGCAACTGCACCTGATGAAGCTGCAATCGGACATCGTTAAAAGCTATGACGCAGTGCGAGTTGCGATCGAGACGTTGCTTGAACATCCCGAAAACGAAGGTGATGTGCTGGCAGCATGTAAAGCTCTTAAATTCGAATTAGCCGGACGTTTTGACTACATCGCTCACCGCTGGGAACACCTCTCAGGGTTAATGAAAAAAACGCAACTTACACAACAGGCAGAGCGTAGTGAAATCGACTGGTCGAATTGGCTTGCTGGTTAGTGGCTAACGTCGCCTTCCGGATTTCTCGGTTGCGAGGGCAGTCGGGGCCTCTCCATTTGATTTACTGGGTCTACCAGTGCGTACGCTTACCGAGTTATCTTGCCTGGATGGTTCTCGGCCCACTTCATAAGGGAAACGACGAATCTTTCGATAACCGGAATGACATCAACCGATTTGTCAAAGTCCCATTCGAGCGTTTCTTCGTCCATGTAAGTTGAGCGATTCAGCTCCAGTTGGACTGCGTGAACGTTCTCCATCGCGCCATAATGCCGAGTGATGTAACCGCCGACGAAGCGCTCGTTAATGACATGTGAATAGTCACTGATGGTTCCGGCAAATTCTTCGATTAGTTCCTGAAATGCCGCGCCACAAGACTTTCCATGGTTTGTGCCAAAATTGAAGTCAGGTAGATCCCCTTCAAATAACCTTGGGACTCGTTGTTTAATTGAATGGACATCGAGCAGGACCACGAAGCCAAACTTTTCAATCAGCCGTTTCAGTTCCGCTTCTAGCTGAGCGTGGTAGGGTTGCCAGTAATGTTCAATACGGTTGTTTCTTTCGGTCTCACTAGGCTCCTCGCCGGATTGGTAGATTGCATCCCCTCGAAAAGTGAAGTTGGGGCAAATACCAGTCGAAACCTGTCCGGGGTAAAGGGCTTGGTCATCCGCAGATCGGTTGAGATCTGCGACGTAACGTGAAGTATTGGCAGAGATCATGGCTCCACTTTCGATCGCAGGGAGATCGTAAAGTCGTGTTAGATGCCAATCCGTATCGGTCTTCCTGAGGCCTTCATCGGTCATTTTTTCAGCAATTTCAGGCGGAATGAACACTCCGCTATGCGGATTGCTGATCACAAAAGGAGAATAGCCTTTTTGAAATCGAAAAAGTTTCATGAGAATTCGTTTTGTTAGCTGAAATTGTGGGGGGGAAATCGCGGATGCAACTAAACGCTAGCATAACTCAAACCGGATTCGACTTGGAGCAGGCAACCGTTTCGCCGTATACTTTCGAACTCTTGCCGAGTAAAAGCCCGAGGAAAAAGGAGTTTCCACGATGCGAAGTATTGCGGTCATCAACCAAAAAGGTGGTGTTGGAAAAACAACGACCGCCGTTAATTTAAGTGCTGCGCTGGCTGAAGCGGGCAATCGAGTCTGGCTGATTGATTTGGATCCGCAAGCCCATGCGTCGCTTCATCTCGGTTTCGGAATGGAGGAGGACTATCTTTCGGTATACGACGTTTTGACTGCGGATGTTGGGTTGGATGAAGTGCGGCATTTGGTGGACGACAATCTTTGGTTGAGTCCGGCGCACATTGATCTTGCCGCCGCTGAGATGGAGTTAGCCGGCGCCGTTGGCCGGGAGATCATCTTGCGTGACCGCATGGCAGAAGTCAGCGAGCGGTTCGATTACATTATTTTTGACTGCCCCCCTTCTTTGGGGATTTTGACGCTCAATGCGTTAACGACAGTGGATGAAGTTTTCCTTCCACTGCAGCCACATTTCCTCGCACTTCATGGTTTGAGTAAATTATTACGAACGATCGAACTGGTCGGGCGCCGTTTGAACCCAGTGTTGCAGTTGACTAGCGTGGTGTATTGCATGTTTGACACTGGAACGAGATTAGCCAATGAAGTTGTAGAGGATGTCGAGCTGTTCTTTGAGGATCAGCGACTGACTGACTCAATTTGGTCCAATGCTTATAGTTTTGATACGAGAATTAGGCGAAACATTCGATTGGCGGAGGCTCCGAGTTACGGCCAGTCAATTTTCCAGTACTCGAACGATTCCAATGGTGCTCAGGATTATCGAAGTTTAGCGCAAGAGGTTATTCAGCAGACGGCCGCGATGCAAACAGTGGCCGCCGACATACCGGCTGACGAACCGGCACTAACGCCCGATCCGTTCTATGCTCCTGAAAATCACTTTCATTATTAGTCTCTTCGCTTCTGCTGCCCGGGCTTGCCGATGTTTTGTGGTGTAGCGGGCGTGTTGAAGAAGACGGCTGAAGTTCGCGTGCTCGAACCTTGGGAAACCGTGCCAAAACCGCGCTGGCGAGCAGTTAACGCTTGGCAAAAAAACGCGGTTTTTGCCTAACACGGGTCGCTCTTTTAAAAATGCTTGTTAGCATGACTCCGAGTTTTACAGCCCTATTTTTGGATCGTTAATATGTCGGATTTCCCACCCAGCATGGAAGAATTAGTCGAGACTTTCGAGGAGCTTCCGGAATGGGATGAACGCTACGATTTTATGATCGATTTGGGGAGGGAGCTTCCTCCGCTACCGATCGAATTACAAACCGAAGAAAATATCGTTGAAGGCTGTATGAGCACCGTTTGGTTGGTAACAGCACTTCCAGGCGGGGTCGACCAGCCAATGGCAATTCAAGCGGACAGCGACTCGATCATTGTCAAAGGGTTAATCGTCATTCTACTGGCCTTTTATTCCAGCCAGACGTCGGCTGAGATTGTTGATTCCAACGTCGGCGAGTTCTTAAAGCAATTGGGGCTGGACCAGCATCTGAGTCCACAGCGGCGGAACGGCCTGTTTTCGATGATCAAGCGTTTGAAGGGATTGGCTGCGGCTTATTCCAGCACCCCGCCGAACTAGGCGAGTAAGGTGTTGTTACCAGCAACGGGGCAATCGCGGCGCCGCTTACTTGCCGTAGTCCTCTGACTCTGGGTCGAGGCTGGCAATATTGCCTTCTTTGAACGCTTCTGCCATTGCCAGCGGCACGGTGGCTTCGGCGGCCACAAGAATCGCACGATTGGCGACCACTTTTGCTTTGTTCTCTTGCTCGACTGCGACGGCTTCGGCTCGTCTTTTCTCAGCGAGTGCCTGAGCAACACGCGTATCGGCTTCGGCCTGGTCAGCTTGGAGGCGGGCGCCGATGTTGTCTCCAATGTCGATATCTGCGATGTCGATCGAGACAATTTCAAATGCTGTGTTACTATCGAGAGCGCGATCGAGCACGGCTTTCGAGATCCGATCGGGCGTTTCCATGACCTCTAAATAATCAGTCGAAGAACCGATTGAGGTGATGATCCCCTCCCCTACTCTAGCGATGATGGTTTCTTCGGTCGCTCCTCCAATTAACTGATCGAGATTGGTTCGCACCGTGACTCTCGCACGCACGCGAAGCTCAATCCCATCTTTTGAGATTGCACTCAGAGTTGATTTATCGGTGAAGCTTCGATCAGGACATTCAATGACCCGTGGGTAGACGCTTGTTTTGACGGCTTCTAGTACATCCCGCCCCGCCAGGTCAATTGCCGCTGCACGATCGAAATCAAGATCGATATTTGCACGTTCAGCCGCAATGATCGCTTGCGTTACACGGTCGATGTCGCCGCCTGCAAGATAATGGGCTTCGAGATTTTGGGTCGCGATTCCCGACTTTTCATTTGATTGGATGCCTGCCTGATGTGCCATGATTTTCGCATTGATAACCTTGGACGCATCGACACGGCGGAATTGCATTGCAATCAGCTGAACCATTTTTACTGGCGCACCGGACGTCAATGCTCGAAACCACAGGGCTCCAAAATTTAAGAACGCGAAAAAAACGATGAGCAAGAACAAGCCACCGATCGCGGTTCCAGTCCAAAGCAAAATTGGCAAGATCGGTGGCACGATTTACCCTTTCGATGGACTTTTGGTTTGACGGAAAACGTGGCCGCAGTCACACTCTTTTCTTCTAACGTGCAATTGAGATTTGCACTGCGGACATTGCTTGTTCCATGATTTTTGTTTTGGCTCGCCAGCTTGGCTTGCTTTGCGTGCCGCGTGCAATTGCTCTTTTCGAGATTCGTCGGCTAATTGGACAGCACATTGAGGGTGGATTCCATCCTTGGAGTAGGATGATTCTCCGCAGACGGGGCACGATTTTGATTTTCGAATCGCGTATTCAAAGGTCCGAGTTCCATTCGTCATCTTGCCGCCTTTTCGTAAACGAGTTCGGGCGTTTGCCATGCCGTTTTCCTGACAAACTGGAAAGTTTTTTCGGTCTCGCAAGGAGTTCAGTAAAACTGGACAAAGTAACTGGACAATGTTTCAGTTTGAGTGAACAAGCAAGCGAACGTTCGGCCGTGGTCGTCAGTCGCTGATTAAGAAATCGAGGGATGTCTGAGACAGCTCTCACGGACGCAATCGCATCGACCCTCCTGTGATCCGATTGATGCCCGTAACGAAGTCGACGCCGGATTGTAAGGCACGCCAGAGGCTGCGTCCATCATGTAAAATGAGATCGCAACGTTATTAGATCAAATACTCAATGCAGAAGGTGTCGCTCTGTGGCAAGATGCTTCTTTGGTGAAGATCGGGCTGGGAAATGTTTCCCCCAAGGCGCATAAAAAAAGCCTCGGCAAAAATTTACCAAGGCAGTTTAGCGACGCTGACGGGACTCGAACCCGCAACCTCCGGATCGACAGTCCGGGACTCTAACCAATTGAGCTACAGCGCCTGAAACACTCTGACGAGCACTTGTGAAATAGAAAATTATCCTTAATCCACTTCGTTTGCAAGTCGTAATGTAAATTTCGGTGAAATCCATATGGAACTATAGGAAATGCTGGGTTTCCTGTGATAGTTTTTACTAATCTTTGAATTTTTCCAGCCTAGAAACGGCATTGGCAGAATGAAGGAAGATCGCTTTGGTTATCACAGGCAAAAATGTCATTCTGTTTTTGCTATTCGCTGTGCCGAGAAACTGGCATTTTCAACCTGAAATATCCCTACAATCGCTCTCAAGGTGGGGGAAGCGTTTAAAACTTTCTCCATTGATAACTGCGGTCGATCCTCGTGGCAGTCTAAAAACCTAAGTTTAATCGGAGACTGAATTAGTTTCTGAGTAGATTCAGAGTTGGAAGTGGGAAATTATGAATTCTTTGACAGACTCAATTGGCGACCTTGCTCAACAAGTTTCTAGGGAAATGGGCGGCATAACCCAGAATCTAACTGGCACCGGTTGGGCAACCCTCTCCATTGCTCTGCTAATTACCGGCTGGTATTTCTTGAGTGGGAACTCAATCAAGACCTCCTAATCGTAGGTTTGGCCAAGAACAGAAGCATTGGCAAAGAGTCGTTAGCGGCGACTAATTGTGTATCAAGTGACGGGCTTGGGTTAGAAGAGACTTCCGTTCGCTTCAAATCCAAGATCCTCGATAATCTTTTTGTCTTGAGCGGCAGCCTGCTTGTTACCGGCACGCCGGTGGATTTCCATGCGGTGGTAAATCAAAACGGCAGTCATTCGTCGGGCCATTTTCTTTCGTCGAGCGATTTGTTGTGCGGAGAAATCCGGTGTGTTGTAAAGAGAACTTTTGAGAGCAAGTTCCGTGAATTCGGAAGCCAGAACCGCACAATCGAGATCATCGAGTGCATTTTCGTAGCTGCTCGGCGTATTCAGTATTCCAGGGCTTTGGTCAAACGAAGGCAAAGCAGTGGATTGCCAGTTTCGCCGACCAGATACAAAGCCACGGGTATCCAGGTACATGCTGGCTTTTTGTAGTTGTGTCAGGCATGCTTCCGCGTTCGGGAGGCTGGTCGCGAGGGTTTTAAAATCCAGCCCAAGTTGTTGGAGCCTTTTTCGATCACGATCAGCGAGCGCGACTGCCCCGAGGTCTTCATTGATTAAAGCCCGTGTCGCGAGCATTACTGCCAAACTGTTTTTGTCGATCTGTTTCAACGCTCTCGCGTTAGAAATTCCTTTTTCAAGTTTTTCACCAAACGGAAAGCTCGCCTTGGATTCAGTTGTCTCAACGGGAGGGGGGCCGACTGTTACTTGTTCCGTAGAAATTGACTGCTGAATTTCTGGAGGATTTTCTTGCATTAGCTCGGTAACGACACCCTGAATGAAGGAAACTTGGGTTTCCAGTTTACTTTCGTAGGTGTTAATTCTCCTGTCGAGCTCGGCCAAAGCCTGTTCGCGCTGGTTGAGCGTGCGCGAGAGCAAGCCAACAGAAATGGCAGTTCGCACGTCGAGGGGAACAATATAGTTGCATCCCCAGTACTCTAATTCTTCAGAGTCGATTGCTTTGTTGATGTCTCGGTTCGCTCGCGACAGTTCTTTGCGGGCGAGTGCTCGGAAATACGCGAGGTTGTTTAGTTCGATGGGAGTTCGGGACATTTTCCCTGAGAGATGGCGTTTGTAGTTTTCGAGGGCTAAATCAAATTCCCCGAGGTACTGAAAGCAGGTCGAGCGGACTTGATGGGCCAGTTCGTCTTCTGGTGTCAACTCAAGAATTTCATCGCAAAGGGTAATTCCTAGTTCGCCCTGATCGTTTTCGGCAAGCATATTTGCGTAGGCTAATTTAATTTGCCGGTTGTCAGGCGCCTCTCGGAATGCAATCTCCATGACTTCCATGGCTTCTTCGGATTGCCCCGCCTCGGCAAGGTTCATGGCTTTTGCAAAGTTCCATTTTGCTGATTCTTCCCGGCAACCAATCAGGCTGGAGAGAACGATTAAAAGAGCGGCCAAGCTGAGTTGGCTTTTCCCCGAAAACCGGAAGTACTTATTCGAACAAAGGGATTTTAAAGTCAATGAATTTTGAGATTTAAGAAAGATGTGATTGAAAAGAAATCCTGGTGTGTCGTCGGTCTAGGGGGCAGAAGATTCAGGGGGTTCGAGGAAATTGCGGGTCGACTGGAGCAGTTCATTTTTGATGAGTTGGAGTTGGTTGCGGTTGCGAATCTTATTCCCCTGCTCATCGGTCACATAAAAAACATCGATGACTTGATGGGCGTAGGTAGAGATTCTCGCGTAGGTAACATCGAGGCCGAGTCGATGTAACTTCTTTGTTAACTTATACAATAAACCAGACTTGTCGTAAGCAAAAACATCGATAATGGTAGCCGAGCTAACGGTTTCATTGTCAATTTTCACACGAATCTCTGGTCGTGACAGTTTGAGGGCAGCGCTTTCTTCTTTTTCCCACTTTGCAGGAAATCTCGGTGGGTCTTCATCGACTTCTAAAACTAAATCGAGGGCTCGTTGTTTAATGTCGGCGTAGCGAGCCTGGTTGGGTTGAGAGAATTGCTTGTCCTCGAACTGAATCCAGTAAAAGACTAACGAATCACCCATGGGTTTGATGTCGGCTGCCCGGATTTGCAAGCCTAAGCTGCTGAGCATCCCTGTGATCTTGTAGAAGATTCCAGTTCTTCGGCTTGATACTTTGCCAATGCAAATTTCGTAGAGTTTGGATTTTTCCAAGCGGCTAATGTCGCAGATCGCTTCGCGAGGGTTGACGCGTCGAATCTCATTCAGCCGCGCTGCGATCGTTTCGGGCGTGTGGGATTCGCAATAGCTGCTAGGAAGGTTTTCAACTTTATTTCTTAGCCAATTTTGTCCGTCCTCTGTTTCCGCTTGTGCGGCAACCAGATTGTAGACGCCATCAAATCGCTCTTTTTCAAGATTTTCATTTTCGCCTGACAGGACGCTCTTCGCGCGTTTGTATAACCCCGTAAGCAATCCTTGTTTCCATGGAGTTAAAACCCCCGGCCCGACGGCAGAGATGTCTGCACAGGTGAGAACATAGAGCATCGAGAGCATTTGGACCGAGCCAACGTTGGAGGCAAATTCAGCGACCATTTCATCGTCGTTGATGTCTCGGTGAAGCGCTAGGTGCGACATGACGAGGTGGTTGTGGACAAGAAACTTAATGGTCTCGGTTTCGTCTTCGGTCAAGTCGAAACGCTCGCCGGTGGACGCCGCTATCCGCCGTCCAACCTCACTGTGGTCCTCGTGGAATCCTTTTCCGAGATCATGGAGCAGGATTGCTAGATGCAGGATGTTTTTTTCGCGAATGTTACGGTAGGTGGCTCCCACGGTATTTTGGGCATCGGCAAATTTTGTCAAATTTTCCAGAGCCTGCATGGAGTGTTCATCTACCGTGAATTTGTGATATTCATTGAATTGCAGTAGACCGCGGGCATGTTCGAACTCTGGGATGATTTTCCGGAGGACTTTCATTTCATGGAGGCGTCGTAATTGGGAGGCGAGTCCGTGGGTGTTTGAAAGTAACGCCATGAATCGGCGGGCGCTTTCGCGAGTGAATTTAATGTCTGGATTCTTCAGCATCTCATGTCGAATGGCGATCCACGTATCGTGTTCGATGGTTTTGTCGTGAAGACAAGCCAGTTGCATCAATCTCAGTACCTGTTCCAGGTTTTTCTTGACGGACTCAAGGTGTGGCTTGGTAACGCCAATTTGAGTAGCCCCCATTCGAAAATGGTCGTCGATTTGACGTGTCACTAAGGGCTCTATCATCGTCACGGCTTGAGCCTTTTTGCGACTGGTACTTTTGGCAACGAAATGTTCGCAGATATAGTGAATTCGGCTGGTGTAGCGAAAGTACTGACGCATAAATTCTTCGACGGAAAGAAGCGCGTCGTCTCCTGAAAATCCAAATCGCTCAGCTAGGCGAACCTGTTCATTTCGGCCGAGTCCATCGTTAGCGCGATTTGCATGGAAATGCATTTCATTGCGAACTCGCAAGAGAAATTCACTGGAGTTATTTAGTTGTGTCGAATCCGCTGTTGAGAGCGCGCCTTTGGCGAGTAGGCGGTTAATATCCGTTTCGCCAAATTGGACAAAGCCGAGCCAGCGGACGAGATGGATATCTCTCAATCCGCCACGAGATTTTTTAACATTCGGACGGAGCAGGTAGACGGTTTCACCAAACTCGACTCGTTCTTTCTCTCGGGCTGCGATAATCGCTTTGATGATGTTAAACGTTTTTCGATTGGTGATTCGTTTGAATCGTCCGGCAAAGTATCGAAACAACTCTTCATTGCCAGCCAGCAAACGGGCTTCGGTGAGCGAGGAAAAAATGTAAGCATCTTTGAGCGACATACTGCAGGCGTCGCGGGGAGTCCGAAGGCTGTAGCCCAACTGGAATCCAGAGTCGGTTATGTCTTGCGAGATTCGGCGAGAAAATTCAACAATGTCATCCGTTAAACTTCCTTGGTAAAGCACCATCAGGTCGACATCAGAAAACGGTGCGACGTCTCGCCGTCCGCAGCCACCCAAAAGTACAAGGCTGATTCGAGAAACCAGCCCCGGCGAAATTTCTGCGAGTGCTGTTTCGTATATCTTTATTAAGATTGAGTCGAGTAGGTCGGAGATGAGGTGGCAGGTTTCTCTACCGGAAGCGCCCTCGTCATGCAGGTTCCGAATATCGACAAGGCTCGATTTCCACCGCTCGCGGGACTCGAGAACGTTAGGGCGAATACCGATTCCATTGGTCATGGTAGGACTTGCTCTTTCCATCCCGTGAGATGGCTTATTATCGATGATTACCGTTTGGGGTACGTTTCTTCCATGGTGAAACGGTTGTGGTCAAACAGAGGGCAACGCGTGTGGTCGGTCGCGAAGCCCTGTTGCTCATTCCATCCCATTTATTTCTAGGGGTAAGTTTTAAACCGCGTCCGCACCGGTTTCGCCGGTTCGAATTCGAATAACTTCGGAAAGATCGGAGACGAATATTTTGCCATCGCCCATTTGGCCGGTCTGTGCTTTTCCGATAATGGTGTCAATCACCCCGCGAAGTCTGTCTTCAGAAACGACCACTTCGACTTTAACTTTTGGGACAAAGTCGATGGCGTATTCGTTGCCACGGTACATTTCAGTATGGCCTTTTTGTCGACCATAGCCTTTAACTTCGGTAATCGTCATGCCCTCTACACCGCACTCTGTGAGTGCCGTTTTGATGTCATCGAGTTTAAAGTGACGAATAATGGCTTCTATTTTTTTCATAAAACGTATCCTTGACCACCGTATTATTTAGTTCGCAGCACATCCGACTCTCGGTGGGTGCCGCAAAAGACTCGTGACCGACTACCTGTCGGTGACCACACTGGAGCCTTCTCAATTGTAACGCATTGTCGCTGAATTCTAATCCTGCTGACAAGATTGTTTTTTCTGCTGAATCCGAGAAGTCAAAATCTTCGGACAATCGATTATCTTAGGGAAATCAGCCATTGCGACGCCGGCAAGGCTGGAATCTTAGCCAACGAAGGCGCGTTTGCATTTTGAAGGTGAAGAATTTTTCTCAAGATTTGTCTTTCCGTCCGACATTCCATTCAGTTTCCGGGCACTGGTCGAGCTGGTTTGTGTATCTCGCCAAAACAAAAAGTAAGTCGCCGAGGCGGTTAAGGTAGATAAGCTCGAGTGACAAGTCAGCTTCTGTTTTCGAGTTGAGTAGCTCCACGAGCTGTCGTTCAGCACGACGGCAAACCGATCTGGCGAGATGCAGCGTGCTGCCCGTACGCCCGCCCCCCGGGAGTATAAAGGCTTTTAAGGGGGCGAGTTCTTCGTCGTATTGATCGATGGCTTTTTCTAATTCAGCCACTCGCTCAGGTGGGAAGTTGGGAATGCGGTCAGAACTGCTCAAACAGGCCGCGACTCGACTGCCAAGGTCAAATAGGTCATGCTGGATCTGTGTCAGAAGTGAGTTGAGTGATTCTGATTGGTTTTCAACCCGCGCTAAACCAATAAAAGAGTTGACTTCGTCTATCGAACCACAGACTTTGATTGCTGAATGAGACTTCGAAACACGAACTCCACCGAGTAGTCCGGTTTCACCTTGGTCACCGGTTTTAGTATAAATTTTCATCGAATTCCTAAACGACTTTAAGGGTCATTCATTTCTTGGGTCGGGTATTAAAAGGATCGCACCGTGGCTAAAGTAAAATCTTGCGGATTTTTGATTTATCGAGAAGATCCTAGCCCATCTTTTCTTTTAATGCGACATGCGGATCGGTGGGATCTACCGAAGGGGCATGTAGACGAAGGTGAAACTAATCTTGAGTGTGCCTATCGTGAACTCGAAGAGGAAACTGGAATTCGTGCAGAGCACATTTCGATGGATGAGCACTTTAAATTCAAGAATAAGTATGTCGTAAAATACGATGAAAACGGTGAGGTTGTCAAAAAGAAGAAGTTGATTATCTATCTTGCTAAATTGTTGGTGCCGGTCGAAATTAATCCCACGGAGCATGAGGGATTTGAGTGGTTCTCTTGGGCGCCGCCTCATCAAATTCAGAAAAAAACGATCGACCCATTGCTGCAGCATCTCGAAGAGTATTGGAGTGTGATCGGAGAGAGAATCCGCGGTAATGTTTAAGGCTGCGGTGTCTGGCGAGTGTTAAATTCAGTTGGCAGCCGATCTGCCGCGTGCGGCTTTACCCACTCAATTGAGTGGTGTGTAAGCGGAGAGCCGTAGTTATGTTTGGAGGTATCGTTGAAATTCACTCTTCAGAAAAATCTGGTCGATGTAAGTCAGCGGCTTGTGTTTCCCGCTGAAATTACAGTTGCCCAGGGAAGAATTGCAGGCATTCGGCGGATTGAGAGCGCTCAAGGTTTCATCATGCCTGGATTTATCGATTCACATATTCATATTGAGAGTTCGATGTTGCTGCCGAGTGAGTTCGCTCGTGTCGCGGTAACTCACGGCACGGTAGCAACCGTATCCGACCCCCATGAAATTGCGAACGTTTGTGGATTGGCAGGAATTGAATTAATGCTTCGCAATGCCGAGCAAACTCAGTTCAAGTTCTGCTTTGGCGCCCCTTCTTGTGTGCCCGCGACTAGTTTTGAGACCACGGGAGCAGCACTCAACTCGTCAGAGGTAAGGCAGTTATTGAAGGACCCCCGGATTGGTTATTTGAGTGAGGTCATGAATTTCCCGGGAGTGCTCAACGGTGACCGTGAGGTATTGGAAAAAATCGCAGCGGCGAAAGAGTTGGGTAAACCAATTGATGGGCATGCACCGGGACTTCGCGGGGAAGATGTGGAGAACTACATCCGTGCCGGGATCACAACCGATCATGAGTGCTATTCAAAACCTGAGGCGCTCGAAAAAATTGCGGCGGGATGTAAAATCGCTATTCGAGAAGGGTCGGCTGCTCGAAATTTCGACGCGTTACAGACTCTCATCGATGAGTTTCCCGAATGTTGCATGTTGTGCAGTGATGACAAACATCCCGACGAATTAGTGCTGGGGCACATAGATCGACTGGTTGCCAGAGCGGTTTGCGAGGGACGCGAACTGATGAACGTTCTCCAGGTAGCATGTGTAAACCCAGTTGAGCATTATGGGTTAGACGTTGGGTTGTTAAGAGTTGGTGATCCAGCTGACTTCATTCTGGTTGAGGACCTCGTTGGGTTTAGAGTACTCGAAACTTACTTAGAGGGTGTTTTGGTCGCTCAAGACGGGGTTTGCAGGATGCCGAGCATTGTCCCGGAATCAATTAATCGTTTTGATGCCGCACCGATCAAGCTTCCTCAATTGCAAACCGAGGCCCTGTCGGAAAAAATCCGAGTCATTCAGGCAATTGATGGTCAGTTGGTAACACAGGCATCCATCGAAAATTGCAAGATAGAAGGTGGGTTCGCTGTCTCCGATACACAGAGAGATCTCCTGAAAATTGTGGTTGTCAATCGCTTTGAGAATGCTGAGCCTGCGATTGGATTTGTCTCTGGATTCGGGTTGAAGTCAGGGGCGTTTGCCTCGTCAGTAGCTCATGATTCTCATAATATCATTGCAGTCGGTGCGACTGATGAAGATTTGTTGTCAGCAATTAACGCCGTCATCGACCAGCAAGGGGGGCTTAGCGTGGTAGAGGGTGGGAATCAACTTGTTCTACCGCTCCCTGTGGCCGGGCTTCTTTCGATGGAGTCGTGCGAGGTCGTTGCGGAGCATTACAGCTCACTCGATCAAAAAGTGAAACAGTTGGGGTCGCAGTTGAGGGCTCCTTTTATGACGCTCTCTTTTATGGCGTTGCTTGTCATCCCATCGCTTAAAATCAGTGATCAGGGCCTGTTCGATGGGAATAGTTTTGATTTCGTTTCTCTATTTGTTGATGGGAATTGAATTCAGTCATTCCTGGCTAGCATTTTCATCGGGCAACTGGTGTTTGGCTACTGCCGCTTCCTTCAGATTTCAGAAGTTGAAAAATAGGACGTTCCCTGGCAAGCATAAGTTGCACACTGCCGATTGTATTCCCAGCAATCTCGACAATGGGGAGTTTTGCATCTTTCGCAGAGCACCATTTGTTCAGTAATCCCCCCGCTGCAGATTGGACAGGTGATCGATTCGAGAACGGTTGCATTGTTCTCGTTTAAAAAATCAATTCCTTCGGTAGAAACTAGCATTAACTGATCGAATAGATCGATTGAATAACGGATAAAGTCATGCAGTGGAGCAAGGTCTTTAATATAGCCAGGTTTTTGAATTTTTAGCTTGCCTCGTTTGATCGAAATGTTGAGTTCATTGGGTTGAGTTAAATTTCTCAGTCGAATCAAGAGGCTTTGGACATTGTAATTTAGTACTTTGTTTACTTGCTCAAATTGATTAGTCCGAACTGAGAATTGAGAGTTGAAAGCTACTTGTCTAAATTCGATCGGCAGGATTTTCTTTGTGCCTCGCTCGATTTTGGCGTCGAATAGAGTTGTGATTTGAAGCTTGAGACTGGGGTTGGGCCACAGTAATGCCATTTCGGTGAGTTTTCCAGTTTTGAAAATGGAACTCGCTTGGCTTTGAAGCAGGCAACTTGTCCGACCGTGATCAAACGCGAGCGTCGGTTTTATAAAACCGAAGCCATAGGTTGCTCCACCAGTTTTACTTTTGCCAACAAAGTGCCCCTCAAGTTGGGAGTAGGCGCGATTCCATTTCCCAAATTGTTTTAACATTGA
>JAAEMV010000095.1 GCA_024225195.1 Planctomycetaceae bacterium
CTCTGAGAACTCCTTACCTTCGAATTCACCTGACTCCGCTACCGTATACTTCGCACGAATCACGTAACGCCCCGTAGGACTCAATACAACTTCTCCCGTTTCGCCTGCTGTTTGCATCGCGAATTTAGTATCCACACTCTCTACAGACACCTCGGTACCACGGGCGGGTCGGCCTTGAAAGTGGGCAACGATGGAGAGATTTCCACCTTCCAATTTGGGAACCAGATCAAGTGCCAAATTTGGCGAGGGCCTACCGTCGTTCAGCTCAACACCACTGGTAGGCAAGGCCACATATTTTGCGCTATAGTCTAAGAACATTGCCTTATCCCCACGCCCAAATACACCGTAGGGGCAGGCCACTTCCACTACTGACCCGAAATTAGCAGCAGGGGCTTCCAACCAACCGTCGTCACCTTCGACTTGCTTCTGCAATTCAAAAATCTCGAATGAATCATCGCGAAGCGCAAATGCTTTCAGGTCCGAAAGACCACTCAAAAATTGAGCTTGATCGGGTTCAAGGTCCTCACCAAACACGACCTTAACTTTGCCGTCCTCTTTGTAAACCCAGACGAAATGAGCTTTAGCTTTTACGGAAAAGCAAAGCACGAATAAAGTGATTAACAAAGTCACTTTTAGATAAGCTTGTTGCAGTCTCATTTAATTATCTCTCAATTACCATGTTTTTTATTTAGCGTATTTACAATTTCCAAAACTTACCCAGCCAGACTCAGTAGGTTGTCGGAATGTCCTTGCGTCGCTCAGGCACAACAACATCTCGCATGAACCGATTCCAGTTCCGTTCATTTTGAAGTTTGGAATTATTTTTTCTCAACCGGTATAACGTTTCTGGGGCATATTTATCGACGACCTCAAATTGCTTCCAGACCTCGACCGAAATTGGACCGTCCGTCGAGGCCAACGGGGATTCGGGATCACCACTGCAACCCGCAAACACACAAAACAGAACGACGAATAAAACTCGTTTCATTTCCTTCACTTTCAAGTTGAAGAAAATCAAACGCGTCACATGGACGCGTCTGATTTCCATTGCCAAATGCTTACCGTTGCTCAACGACCTCTTCGCCGGCGCGTGTTGCTAGTCCGTCGTACAAAACTCGATCAATTGATCCCGCAGTAAAACGAACCGAGCCATCACACATGGCGAAATTTGCCCCGCCAGGGTGTTCGCTTCGGAAAGCACCGTAGACCGGCGACTGATTGTCGTGCTTGTTGAAGGGGTGATGCGTGGTTCCCCACGAATATCCGATGTAGCCAAATGCCCAAACACCGCCATATTCAGTCGACGGAACTCCTCTTGGCATAAAATCCGTTTCCCCTAGAAAAAACGTATTGGACGTCCCATCAGAAATACTCCGCATCCCCGTTTCCGCTTTATAATTCGCACTGGCGGTATCATTGAGATCCGTGCGAGTTGGAACGATCGCTCCATCATATTGAGGTTCGGGAATGCCATAGTATCGGGCGTAATGCAACAAGGCGACGTCTTGCGTCCCGGCAGAGAACAAGTAGCTACAGGGAGCGCGATTCTCTCTCAATGGGCCCGAAGGAGGGTTCATCGCTGGGCAGAGAAAGGTTGGGATTTCCATCTGCGTCAACATTGCGTTGGTGAACCCATCACCATCATTATCATTCGTACTGTCTCGGCGTTCCTGTGGATCCCAGCGACTGGCAATATCATCCCGTTCCACAAACGGCATGATCTGCATATATCCGGTCGCCCAGGTATCGCTGTCGTCTCCAACAAGACGATCGCGTGTTGCATAGGGGAACGCCTGAAAAGCACTTTCAAAGTTGTGAGTTGAAAGTGCAACTTGCCGCATATTGTTAAGACAACTGGTTCGGCGGGCAGCCTCCCGAACCATTTGAACCGCTGGCAATAGCATTCCAATGAGAATACCAACGATTGCAATCACTACGAGCAATTCAACCAGGGTAAATCCTGATCGAATTTTAAATCGACAACTTGACATAAGTTTCTCCAAAAAGGTCGACATTAAATTCGTCGACGCCACGTAAGAGTAAAAATTGAATTCAATCAAATAACGACTGAAATCAATCCGATGGGGTGACTACCGTACGTGGCTGGCATGGCTCGGCATTTTTACCGATTGGCTTGCTGCGAGGCTCGTCTAAGAAAAATGCGGCTCAAGCAAACGCCTGAGCCTTCAACTCAACAGCTTGTTCTCTCGGGCCTCAAAAACGCGAACGCTTCGTCAACCCGAATGGAATTCGCGTTTTGAATACAGGTATCATCGAGTGAAGAACTTGCGAGGAAACAGGATCCCGTCGTGACTGCAAGACTTCGAGAACAAACACCCAAGGCGGCAATGTTAATTGCACGTAAAATTACCCTTCCGAATAATTCGGCGGGTGCCGCCCGATACATGAACGGGCGCGCGGATACGCAAACAAGAACAATCATCAAAAGGACTCCAAAACCACGTCTTTCAACACTGATTACTCAGTGGATTATCTTTGCGTGGCTGGCATCAGAGAGCGGAAAATTTCCGGCTGACCATCTTGGCTTGCTGCGAATGCGATAATCTAAAATTGTCGAGCCGCTACCCATTTGTAGACTTGCTCGACTCAAAGCAAACTAGCTGAGCAGGTTTCACGCTGCAAGCCCCTTCTCAGAAAATTAACAAAAGATGAAAAACAGTCATCTCAAACCCAACCTACAAATCATTCGTTTGATTATTTACTTAGTAGCTTATCGGTTCGCCGAAACTGGCATCCAATTGTCAAAGAGACATCAATAAAAAAGTCGATGCGGTTCGAACCAAACCATCCAACATCACTCGACAAAGGTGATTACCCTGGCTTGTCGAGTGTCTAAAACTGATTGTCTCCGTCTGCACGCAGTTTCGTTGCAAACACAGTTCGCCGCACGCTAATCCATCAATTGGCTATCTAAGCACCAGTAACCAATTTCAATTCCTAGGAGTGTCGATGTGATTGCGGCAATCAACAAGTAAACACAAGCAGACAATAATTCGTGTAAAAAACCGAACCAACATGCCCCTTTCGTTCCGATTTGTGCAGAAATATTCCCCCCCCGCTTGCAAGTTTGTAGAATGGGAGCGTTAGAAAAAATTTTAGAAACAGTTTTGAGGTCACACTAGCGATATGATTGCTTGGTCACGCGTTCTCTCTTTACTGATCTTAGTTTTAATAAACTTGCCCAGTTGCACCGCGGGGCAAGGGATCGACAGCGCGCAGAACCGCGACCGAAACTCTTCGAAAGATCCAGTAAAGGATTCCTCAGGGAGTGATTATCGCGAACTGGCTGATTTCTCATTCGCCGACGGAGTTGCCTCCCTGGTGGAAGCAAAGCAGTCTTGGCGAGAAAAGCTAAACTGCATCAGCTGTCATACAAATGGGTGGGGCCTTGCTGCACAGCCGGTCATCGATCCACGCTCCACCGAAGTCATCGACGGACGCGCCTTCGCCCAGCAATATTTAACAAAATATATCGATGGAGATGAAAAGCCTCACAACCGACATGGGAGCGTTGAAGGCATGGTCGCAACCGCCGCGTTTCTAGCCATGAGCGACGCCCGGAGTGGACAACAAGTACATCCAACCACGCGAAAAGGACTCGATAACGCATGGAAATTAATGAACGACAGCGGGGCCTGGGAAGATTGGCTACAGTGCAACTGGCCACCGTATGAGTCGGATGCTGAATTTGGACCGACATTAATGTTGGTTGCTCTGGGGGAGTTGGAAGAGATCACCGATCTCAAATCGCAAGACCGAGCTGCTGCTCAACGACTAATCAGCTACCTAACCGACAATCCCCCACAAAGCCTTCATGATAAAACCATGCGGCTCTGGGCTGCTAAATCTTGGCCAAACCTCGTTCGCGAAGTAGACAAAGCCCAATGGTGCCAAGAATTGGAAAAGGCCCAAACTGTTGATGGTGGCTGGTCAATGGCCTCGCTTGCCGGTCCTTCCTGGAAACGGAATGGCGGGGAAGGGCAGACCACAACAAGTGAGGCCTATCCGACCGCGTTCGTGACCTATGTTCTCCTCAAAACTGGCCTGGCCACTCAAAAATCCATTACTGACGAAGGCCTTCTTTGGTTACAGAAACATCAGCGCCAAACTGGCGACTGGTACACACGTTCTCCAAGACGCGATCGCAAACACTACATCAGCCGTGCTGCAACCGCCTTCGCTTTAATGGCAATCGCCGAAAAAAACTCAGAGGTAAACCCTCAGCCGGCGAAGTGATTTCCAGTCCCGCCAAGGCTTCCAATATCGTTTAAAAATAGCACGCCACCAACTTTGGCTGCAGAAACTCAATTATCGCTTAAAGCAAATTGGCATTTGCTCCCCATCGAATTCAGAACTCAAAAGGAAGCGAACGATGAGTCAATTAGATCGTCCAGATTTCCTCCGAAACTTGACATTGACTGGCATGATCCTGATCGCCGTTCTTTTGTCAGTTTTCCCAGCCGATGCCACCAACTGGCAGGCCAACATCAAACCTGGGTCTGACATTGTCATGCACGACTTGCGTTGGCCAGAGTGGGATGCAGGAACTTATTATTGCTTCTGGTATATGAGTTTTTATCCCAAATACTCTTCACTTTACGGCGGCGTCGCGGTTCATGGACCCGACAAAACCCCCGGGATGTTCACGTCCTATTGGTGCCCTACCGAAACCGTTTATGAAGGACCTGAGTTCTACGGGAAAGGTTTTGGCGCGGAAGGAAGCAAAGGGGGTGCGAATGGTTCGCCCAGCTTCCAGCGTCCCAATTCATGGTATCGCATGGTTAAACGCACCTTCCCACCGACTCGCGGCGACAAGGGAAAAACAAATGTCGGTTGGTGGATAAAGGACGTTGAACAAAACAAGTGGTACACCCATAGCGTACTGAGCATTCCTCAAGTAGTTACGGGATTTCAGGCCAACAGTGGATTCGTGGAAGCGTTGGCACCCGAATCAACTCCTCGTGCATTCGAACGCCGACTTGGCTATTGCCGCCTCAATGGAAAATGGCACGATTCACCTCTCAGTGCTAATGATGCAACGAAGTTTAAACTTATCGAAAACAACTCGGTCGTCAGATTCGATCGCTCAGGACCGGACAGTCGCGACACCTGGAAAAAAGAGCCAACTTTCTTCCACACCGAACAACCGAACTCGCCAATTTTAGATAGACCAGAGATCGATCAAGCCGAGGCAAATGCGTGGGGCAACCAGATCAACGTAAGATGGAAAATACCCGACAGTGCCTCACCACAACTCGGATATAAAATCGAAGCCTTTACCGACAGTAAGGCCCGCGGCGACTTGATTGCTTTCTGGGAGGATGCGGCTCCCCATGTTAATAACAAGCGTCTCGATACAACTTCGCCCGCAAAGTCGGTAAGGCTAACAATCAAGGATATATTTGACCAACAAATTGAATTAGTTATTCCTGTCAAAAACATCCTCATTCCCGAAGCCGCGTCTAGCCCAACCAAGATCCAAACGGGTTTGAAATATACTTACTATGAAAACTTAAATGGTGAAACTTGGACCACGCTCCCAGACTGCTCCACTGTTCCACCGGTTAAACAGGGCTATGCCAAAGACCTCGACGACACTGTTAAAGAGGACCGACTAACTGACTATGCCGTTAACTTTGAAGGATACCTTCGCGTTCCCCAAGATGGTCTTTATGTAATTTCTGTAGGAACCAGTGACGGTAGTCGCCTCTTTATCGATGGGAAGCTGATTGCCGACAACGATGGAATTCACAGCACATCCCCGAAACGCTATTCAGTTGCGATACGCGCAGGACTGCGTCCTTTCAAATTGGAATATTTCAAAGGAGCCAACGATGGAAATAGCAAACAATCAACAACTGCCAAGATCGACCTTCGCTGGGAGGGGCCAAACTTTGAACTCCGTAAGCTAACGCGGAAAGATTTCGCGTGCGGCCTAAATGCCAAGATCCCCATCGCCTCTCTGGCCCTCAACGAACAAGTTTCCAATAGCGGCTTGCAGGACAATCTAGCCAGCATTCAAGTTAAAATCCAAAACCTTTTACAACCAATCAAGAAACTGCAACTATTTACTGGGAAGGTGCTGCTGACAACCAAGTTCCCAACGGATATGAACGAAGAGGGTGATTTCGACATCAAAGCTCTTATCCCCGAAGGTCGAAATCAAATTTGGGCACGCGTCTGGTTCGGCGACGGGCATTCTATCGACTCGACCAACGAACTGGTTCTCAACGCAAAAAATCAAACGGTCGCACCATGGCAGTTCACAAGCATGCTTAAAGGCGGATTTCCTTTAGCCGTTCGCAGCGACGCAAATAGTGCATCTTTTATGGGGGAAGGGTTTGGGTTTGTGCACCAAACAATCGAAGGCGATTTCACGCTTTCTGCCCGGATCGCCGACATGCCTCTGACTTCCACTGAAAATGGCCTCTGGAAATCCAATTGGCTAGGTCTCTCAATTTTTTCCAAGCACCCCAACCCTAAAGTTCGCCTCACAGACAAAGGCCCCTACAACCCTGAAATTAGCCTCTTTCTAACGGCCGAGGGAAAGATGAAAGGAGCAAAAGATTTCCCCGACCTCGCTGGCACTAACAAAAGCATCGCTTCATTCGAAGGAAACCACCGCTGGCTAAGACTCGTTCGCCGCGGAACTCGTTTTCAGTCTTATACATCCGCCGATGGGAGCACGTGGGACCTTGCTGATGAGCGGTTTACAAGCCACTCCCCCAAAGAAGTCTACGCTGGGATCTGTTTCCGATCCGGGCCGAACAAAAGTCGCAGCCTATTTCAGGGGGAAATCGATGAGCTCAAATTAGAGTTTACAGTCCCCAAAGAATTGCGTGAACTGCCCCAAAAAAGCGACCTGCGGATCGAGGATCGTATCACTGCCTTGATACAGTCGCCCAACAACACAAAAACACTTTTTGCCAGAAGCGTTGGAAAAGGATTATTAAAATCAAATGACCACGGAGAGACTTGGCTTCCTCTTAATAACGGGCTATCAACCCGCGCTGAAATGGCCGTTCGCTCAGTTGCGGTGCACCCCGAAAACAGTTCGATTGTTCTTCGCGGTGGAGGAGGGGTTGTTAACGGCAATTTGATAAGCGGTCTTTGGCGGAGCGAGGATGCAGGGAAACACTGGAAACTTATAACAGACAAAATTGATTTTGATGGTCGTGGCCCAACCACATTGTTTGGTGAGGTCATACTATTCTGCCCCCAAGACCCCAATCTCGTGATCGCCGGCGGAGAAACCAAAGGCCTGTTCCTCAGCAGGGATGCGGGACAGACGTGGACAAGCATTGGCCTGAATGGTGAACGAATCACAAGCATGGCATTCAGCCCTGCAACGGATCAACGTACGAACACACCTACACTGGTCGTGGGAACATTTGACGACAATGAATTCAGCACATTGGGTCTCGGAAAACCGGCAACACCAACCAAAGCACCGGGGCGGATTTACTGGTGCTCCATTCCGACCAACGACACTGCGGTCAAAATTTCCAAAGTTTGTGAGATCGAAGATTTTGGTGTCACCAACATGGTTTTCGACACCGAAAAAAACTTCGTGAATTTCGCCACGACACGAGGCATTTACTACACCTGGGTCCACTGTGCGATGTACGCCAAGCGTAAACTGGGCACACCTAATGACAGGTTGTTTACTGCCATCGGCGCCCGACCGTTTGACAAATGGAGCAAACTAACCTGTGCCGCACCGTTTTCCAGTTCCGAACCAAGTCCGGTCTACTTCACCAATCAACGCAGTCGTAACTGGAC
>JAAEMV010000096.1 GCA_024225195.1 Planctomycetaceae bacterium
ACCGCTCATCGGCTTCCGCTGTTCCTCGATCCTCTGTCTCCAATCCTAACACGGGGAAACAGAGGATCATGAATTTACACCAAAATTGTCGGCAGTAACCCTAAAACGAGACCTCAGTTATGCTAAATATGTGGGATGACACTCATATTACTTAGTTTCCGAACCACCTGAGAATACCTCCACCGGTTTCAGAGACTTTCAGGAACCGCTGACGGGTTCCCACCGCCCCCGTTTTCACGGCTTTATCCGGAGAATTCTTACTCACCCAACGACGGTTAGAAATTTTGTGAATCATCGATTTTTAGCTTGTGAGGTTCTCGCGCGATCGACACAATAGACCGGCACACCCCAACCCTAACACCACCATGTTTCGATCTGAGGCGTCCTATGGATAATCCTTCACGCTATCGCTCAATCTTACTCTTTGGTCCTCCTGGAGCAGGGAAGGGGACTCAGGGGAAAATCCTTGGGTCAGTGCCCGGATTTTTCCACCTTTCCGTTGGCGATGTTTTTCGATCCATTGATATCGGCTCCCCAACCGGACAACAAATCTACAAATACACTTCTAACGGACAACTCGTTCCCGATGAACTTACCGTCGAGATCTGGAAAAAGACGGTTGACGCTTACGTCGCTCTTTCCACCTACAAACCTCGCGAAGACTTACTGGTACTCGACGGAATTCCTCGTAACGTTGCCCAAACAAAACTAGTTAAAGACCACCTCGATATTCTTCAAGTTGTCAGCCTCAGTTGTGAATCCGAAGAAGATATGATTCTTAGAATGCGACGTCGCGCAATTCGAGAAAACCGGGCTGACGACGCGAACGAAGATGTCATTCGGAGTCGATTTCGAATTTTCCATAGCGTTTCCAAGCCAGTACTTGAATGCTACTCCGATGAAATCATCTCTACCGTCGAGGCGGATGGTTCGCCAGCAGAAGTCTTTCAGAAAATCCTCACCGCTGTCGTTCCGATTCAGAACAAACATTTCCAAGATCAATACAAATCCTAAAACAAACTTGCTTTAGGCAGATTCAACTGTTGGCGTTTGCCCAATCACTGACTTGCCTACCCATGGCTGCAAGCACTCGGGAACGTTAACGCTTCCATCCGCATTTTGATGATTCTCGAGAATTGAAATCAATGCACGACTCAATGCGAAAGCTGTCCCATTGAGCGTATGAACAAAATGGGTTCCCTTCTTATCTTTTACCTTGTACCGAATGTTTAGCCTTCGCGACTGATAGTCGGTGCAATTCGAGGTACTGGTCACTTCTCCCCACTCTCCGCTTTCACCTCGACCGGGCATCCACGCCTCTAGGTCGTATTTCCGATAAGCTGGTCCCCCTAAATCGCCTGTTGCAGTATCGACGACCCGATAGGGAATTCCAATTGCATCAAAAAGATCGCACTCAATCTGCCGCAATTCCTCATGCATGGCGTCACTCTGCTCCGGACGCGCGAATACAAACATTTCAATTTTCGTAAATTGGTGAACGCGGTATAACCCCCGTGAAGCACGGCCAGCCGCCCCCGCTTCGGTACGATAGCAGTGGCTAATACCACACAATCGAATCGGCAATTCAGACTCGGCAATCGTCTTTCCGCTGTACAGTCCCCCTAAGGTAATTTCAGAAGTTCCAATCAGCGACAGATTCATATTTTCAATGCTGTAGATTTGGGTTTCCGGTCCCCGCGGCATAAACCCGATCCCTTCCAGCACAGAATCCTGAGCTAAATCTGGAGTAATGGTTGGCGTAAACCCTCGCTTATTTAATTCGACCATCGCGAACTGCTGGAGTGCCAAGTCAAGCATCACCAAATCGCCTTTCAGGAAATAGAAACCGTTTCCAGTCGTCCGAGATCCTCCTTCGAAATCAATCCAATCGTGTTTCTCCCCAAGTTCAAGATGGTCGAGCGGAGCAAACTCAAATTCTCGGCATGTGTGCTTTCCACGAGCGAGCTCTAAATTTGATTTATCATCAACACCCACCGGACAATCCGAGTGCGCCATATTCGGCACCTGCAACTGGAGCTCTTTTATCTCCCGATCGATAACATCGTGTTCTGCTTGAGCGGCATCCTTCTGCTCTCGCAAAGCACGCGCACTGACTTTGAGCGATTCACGTTCTTCGCTATCCTTCGCTTGCCCAATTTTTTTCGACTCTGCATTTGACTGGGTGTTTAAATCCTGAACCAACTGCAATTTCCCTCGCCGCTGCAACTCCAGTTCAACTAGCCGATCAACATCGACGCTGATATTTCGGTTAGCGCAGTTTTGCTTCACAGCTTCGACGTTTTCAACAATGTATTTTCGATCAAGCATGGCGTAAATTTAGATTTTGGTTATTTAAATAGGAAACGGCAACATTCCAATATAGTCCGTTGAATGTCACTAAAAAATCTCTCGGAAATCAATTGTCTTGTTCAACGATTCTGTTTTACCGCGTCAATTTGCGATTTTGGCAACTTCATCCCACAGGCAACAACTCGACTTGATTCCTCGGTGAAAGTCCTCAAGGGAAAACTTTTCATTAGGGCTATGAAGATTATCGTCATCCTGCCCCCAGCCCAACAGAAGGGTATCAATTCCCAGCATTTCTGTGAATGCGTTGACAACGGGAATACTGCCTCCCGAACGCACAAAGACTGGCCGAACGCCGAAGCCTTTCTCAATCGCATCCGCCGCGGCCTCCATGAAAGGGCTGTCGAGCGAGAGCACGAACCCTGGGGCTCCATGCAGGGCAATGAATTCCATTTCAATTGAATCTGGGCAAAGCCCCTCAAGCATCTTCCTCATCCCCTCTTGGATGACTTCCGGATTCTGATTGGGTACTAACCGGCAACTAAACTTGGCACCAGCTTTGGCCGGCAACACAGTCTTTGCTCCCTCTCCCTGATATCCACTCCACAGCCCGTTGATATCAAAGGTCGGCCGTGCCCATCGTCGCTCCAAGGTCGTATAGCCCTCTTCTCCAGCGAGAGCCTTTAACCCTAATTCTTGCTGATATTCCTGATCAGAAAAACCAAGCTGCGAAAATTGCTCACGCTCTCGGTCACTTAATTCTTCAACATCATCATAAAACCCCGGAATCTGGACTCGCCCCTTCTCATCAATTAACGCCGCCATCATCTTACATAAAACATTGGCGGGGTTAGCAACCGTTCCACCGAATCCGCCGGAATGCAAATCCCGATTGGGTCCAGTCAAATTGACCTGGTAATAAGTAATTCCTTTAAGCCCATAGGTGATCGCTGGTTGACCAGGTCCATACTGAGAGCAATCACTTATCACGGCGATGTCCGCACTAATTTTTTCTTTCACAGGCACCTCAGCGTCGTATTCGCCATTCAGAAATGCCTCCAACCCGGCGCCACCGGATTCCTCTTCACCTTCGATTAAGAACTTTACCTGAATCGGCAGGGAGCCTTTGGTTTTCAAATAGGCTTCCACGCCAAAGACATGCGTTATCATTTGCCCTTTGTCATCAGTCGCACCTCTCGCAAAAACCTTTCCATCACGTACGGTGGGCTCAAACGGAGGTGTTTCCCAAAGCTCTAGCGGATCTGGTGGCTGAACATCGTAGTGACCGTAAACCAAAACCGTTGGTGCACCTTCCACCTTGGGTGATTCCGCGTAAATCAATGGATGGCCGCAAGTTTCAATTGTCTCTGTTTTCAACCCCATGTCGATAAACTTCTGCGCCAACCACTCCGCAGTCTTACGGACGTCAGCATCGTAGGCACTGTCAGTGCCAATGCTTGGCATCCGCAACCACTCAAACAAATCGGACTCGAACCGGTCGTGGTTCTCATTTAAGTAGCTATCAAATTCGGACATAACAGACTCTCTGATTAATACTGGCAACCAATTCTCAGTTGCATTTTTTTTAAAAACGATGCAAACCTGGCTCCTGATTTCTCAAAAACGCTCGGGGAAATCGGCAGATTTGCAAACAGGCTAATTCGGAAACAAACTCAAATTTCAAAACGAAATCGCCGATTGTGGCTCCAATATAACCCTGACCTGCGATTGCGACCACGGACCCTGGCTTCAACTCGCCCACGGAGTTCCCGATGCGTGGATAAAAAGACAAGAAATGCTGCTGGTTTCTGCAATACGCAAAAAAATTTACTTGAATCCCGAGAGAATTTCAGTCAAAGTAGGCGAAATTCGGAGTGGAACGGTGTCCAAGAATTTAGAGAAACGATAATGTCCGACAAGGATTCAGCAACGCTTACCGCCGAGCCGGTGGTAAAACCAAAAAACAAAAAAGATCAGCGACCGAAACGTCAACCAAGGTTTCACGTGATTCTTTGGGACGACGATGATCATTCCTACGAGTACGTTATCTTGATGATGCGGCAAATCTTCGGACACTCGATTGACCGGGGTTTCAAAATTGCCAACGCAGTCGATTCGGACGGTAGAAGCGTCTGCTTGACCACCACGCGGGAACACGCCGAGCTCAAAGTCGAGCAAATTCATTCATTTGGAAAAGACTTCCTAATTCCCCGCTGCAAAGGGTCGATGTCGGCGACCATCGAAGCCGAAGCGAGTGATTAACTAACGCCTAGTTAGCCTGTACGGCCTGCCTACTTCAAAGTCGGAATTTCGCGTTGCAGAAGTAACGCAATAGTGTCCAATATGAGTTGCAGTAAATCTGATCCAAAAAGAGACATGGCGTGGGCGCGAAACTAAAAACAGTGACTCTCGGTTGCAAAGTCAATCAATACGAGACCCAACTGGTACGAGAAGGCTTGTTGGGCGCCGGATTTTCGGATGCCGAATCAGACCAACCTGCTGATCTTTGCATCATCAACACTTGCACGATCACTGGAGAAGGCGATTCCAAGAGTCGTCAAATCATCCGCCGGATGAACCGTAACAATCCCGATGCCAGAATCGTGGTCATGGGGTGCTATGCGACTCGGGAACCCGATGAGGTCGCTGCTCTGCCCGGAGTTGCAGAAGTTGTCACCGACAAACGCGAAATCCCTGATTTGCTTGGACGATTCGGAGTTGTCGATATCCCCAACGGTATTTCGGGACTCAATAATCGTCATCGGGCCTATGTCAAAGTGCAGGATGGCTGCCTACTCCGCTGCAGCTATTGCATCATTCCCACGGTTCGACCCGACATGTTCAGCCGCCCCCTTCAGGACGTACTCGATGAAGTACGGGTACTGATTGATAATGGCTTTAGCGAAGTCATTTTGACTGGGATTCATCTTGGACATTACGGAGTTGACTTTAATCAGGGAAAACCAAAAAGTGACTGGGTTAGACTATCCCATCTCGTTCGCGCCATCTGCGAGCTTTCCCCTTCGGTGCGTGTGCGACTCTCCAGCATTGAAGCGACGGAGGTAACTCGCGAACTGATCGAAGTCATGAAAGATTTTTCATCACAGGTCTGCCCTCATCTCCATGTCTGTCTGCAAAGCGGCAGCGATAAAATTCTCCGCGGAATGAAAAGAAGATGGACGCGTCGGCACATTATTGACCGTTGCCAGCTCGTCAAAAGTGAACTTCACCTGCCGGCATTTACCACCGATGTAATCGTTGGTTTTCCGGGGGAAACCGAAGACGATTTTGCAGACACGATCGATGCCTGTCGGCAAATTGGATTTTCAAAAATCCACATGTTTCCTTTCAGTCCGAGAAAGGGAACTCCAGCAGCAGAAATGGAAGAGCAAATCCCCAAAAAAATTAAATCCGAACGTGGCGCTAAGATTGCTGCTTTGGAAAAAGAACTGAAACGAGAGTACTTTGAGAGCCTCGTTGGGGAACAACTTCAGCTACTTGTTGAGAACGTGAATGACGACAAAACCGTAACAGGCACCTCCTGCCGATATGCCACCGTTAACGCCATCGCTCCAGAAGCCAAGGAAAATGAACTCATTACGGTTCAAATTGAAACTGCTGGCGATATACTCTCTGGTCGAGCAATCTAGAAAAATTCCAATTGGACATTCCAGGAATCTCTACCACTCCGTGGCAACCGCACGTGGATTCTCAAGCCCCAGCTTTTTCATTTTCTTATACAGAGTGGTTCGGTTAACACCAAGTTGCTCCGCTGTTTCATTCCGGTTCCAGTTATTCTCCCGCAATGATTGCAAGATAATTTGCCGTTCCGGTCCCTCTAAAGCTGCCTTGAGCGTCTGACGTTGTGCCAACGGTGAAATCGTCAGCGTCTCGGTCTGGCAAGCACTAATGTGAGACGGCAGGTCTTGAATCCCTAACTGTGGACCACTACCTAACAGCACTGCCCGCTCAACAATGTTCTGAAGTTCTCGGACATTACCTGGCCATTTGTATTGTTGCATTGCTTGCAGCGAAGCCTGATCAAATCCTGTAATTTGCTTTCCCTCTTCCTCACAGACCTTCTCAAGAAAGTGTTTCGCTAATGTCGGAATATCGGAAGAACGTTGGTGAAGCGAAGGCAATTCAATGTTGATTACGTTGACTCGATAGTAAAGGTCCTGCCGAAACCGGTCTTCAGCGACCGCTTTCGCCAAGTCTTCATTGGTCGCCAAAATGATACGGGTGTTGACACGAAATGTCTCAGTACCGCCGACTTGCTCAAATTCCAATTCCTGCAAAACACGCAACAGCTTGACCTGCAATGACGGTGACGCCGTGCCGATTTCATCTAAAAAGATTGTTCCACCGTCAGCTTGTTTAAATTTCCCAACCTTATTTCCAGTTGCTCCAGTAAACGAACCGGCAACATGCCCGAACAACTCGCTCTCGAGCAAATTATCAGGCAACGCCCCGCAAGCGACCTCAACAAAAGGAGCCTTACGTCGATTAGATCGCTGATGAATCGCTCTTGCAATCAATGATTTTCCGGTACCGCTTTCGCCCGTGATCATCACAGTTGCTTTGGTATCCGCAATGTTATCCACCATATCAAACGTCTTTTGCATTCGGTGATCATTGCCAATGATGCTATGCCGACCAAATCGTTTATCTAGTTGTGTTTTTAACTGCTCATTTTCTTCAATGACTTTTTGCTGCGATAAGGCTCGATCAAAACAAATTAAGATTTCGTCGTCGATCAAAGGCTTAGTCACCAGATCGAAGGCTCCAGCACGAATAGCCTCGATGCCTGTGTCGACCGTCGCATACCCAGTCATTAAAACGACGACCACATTGGGATGATGCTTTTTACACTCGGCAAGTAATTCGAACCCATCATCATGACCAATCCGGACATCGAGTAATGCCAAATCAAATGTTGTTTCATTTAAGCGTTGGCGAGCCGATTCCCCATCGGATGCAAGAGAGACCTGAAATCCCTGGTCTGCCAACCATGCGCCCATTGATTCCAACAAATGCTTATCATCATCAACCAAGAGGATTTTCGAATTCTTCGGGGTTCTCATGTTCATCTTCAACTTCATTTCTTATCAGTCTCGGCCGTTCGATTACCGAAGTAGCAAACGTGCCGCAGGTGATTAAATACAACGCCTATGTTTATTTAGGTCACCGTTGCCGGATTAACGCCTGATTTTGTTAAGAACCCTGAATTTGAGGGATATTTCCGATTGTTAAGATTGTGCGGTACTTCCCGATAAAGTTGCCCTCACGAGAGATTTCCTTCCCCATCTAGGTTATAAATGGATCGGTTTAGTCCGAACCAACGTCTTGTGACCCACTCTTTTGCTCACGGCCGTAAATCCTGACTTTAAGCACACTCATCTAGGTCTAACTGCATCTTATTACTCATGACGCCGAAAATACTGCTCGCGGACGATCATCCTATTGTTGGCCTTAGCCTCTACACACTCGCCAAAGAAGCGCAGATGGATGTTGTTGAACAGATCCGAAATTCCTCCCAAATTGTGCCTTCGATCGAAAATCATCGCCCGCAAATCTTGATCACTGAAGTTCGGCTCGGTCGGCAGGACGCTCTGAAGTCACTTGAGAAAATAGATCCCGAGTTAAATTTAAAGGTGATCGTTTTCACCTCCCATTCCAACCCAACTAATATCGCTCGCGCGAGCGCACTGGGCTGTTTTGAGTTCATACAAAAAACATCCCCGATCGAGAATCTGCTTATCGCACTTCGGGGTGCCTCCGCCGGCGAAGCTACGCCGCCCACAAGCTTGCTGGCCACGACCAAAACGAGAATGAAACGAATTGGCTCAGGCCCTGCAGAGAGTCCGCTTACCAAGCGTGAGTCGCAAGTACTGCAACATGTTGCCATGGGTCTGAGTAACCGCGAAATTGGAAAATCACTCGGTATTAGTGTCGAAACCGTTAAAGAGCATGTCCAAAATATCTTGCGTAAGCTCGACGTCAATGATCGCACGCAAGCCGCAGTCTGGGCACTAAAAAACGGGATGATCTAGTAGCCGCTTGGCTGTTTACTCCCTGGCGGCAAAACTTGCGACGGTTACCGATCGGGCTGTTTCAACTCTTGGTAAAAACGTTTCATACGTGCTTCTAACTCCTTGAAGTCACCCCCAAATGCCTTCGCAAAATCGGCCGACCGTTGCTTCTTCGAATAAGAAGCAAAATCAGTCCGTGCTGCATCATTTTTTAAAAACTGCTTGTATTTACTCGGCATTGCTTCACTAAAATAAAACGTCATGCCCCAGGAAATCGCGTAAGCAGCCTGAGCATTGGCTCGAAATAAGTCGTCGCTGACCACTAGTTCCGCCATCTTCCCCTGGACTTTTCCTTCGCGATATAGCTGCTTTAATTGCGACAATCGAGACGCATGTATACGATCTTCCTGACGAGGGAAATTCTGACTATTATTGACGCCACGGGCCTCAAATAGCATCGCAAGCCCTTCGCTCTCCCAACGCACGACGGGGGCAAAACGGCTGTGCAACCCGGTATTGAATGCCGTCTGGTGGGTGGCTTCATGCAAGATCGTCCCAGCATTAAACAACCATGACTTGTCTTTTGAACGCCCCTCGGTTTGATCATAGGTGATAATTCGATTGCTCTTGGGTGAGTAGTAACCAAGAATCGATGGATCGTAATTGTGAAAAGCCTTCAACATTCGGTCAAACTCACCTCGAGTCCTTAACACAATCGCTACCATGGGGAACTCAGGATTCTGCAATCGAAATCCCCGAGTTGAAAAGTAAGCTTGAAATCGAGCGTACAATTGCTGAAAGGGAGTCGCCCAAACCTGTGGACTCCCTGGGGGGTGAACGACGACAAAATCATGAGTCAAAGAAACATCGTACTTATTTCCAAATTCTGACTGCAAACGCCTTCTCATCTCCGAAGCGGAGTAAGGCTTGAAGTCGGCACTCACAGTTGAATAATCACGATCAGTTTTTACTGGCAAAATACTGACTTTGCCGTCGCGGCGAAGCAGCATCATTTCACGACCATCCCACGCCAACGGCCTGCCGAGGTAGGACTTTTGTTTATAAGGAACCTCAATGGTTACCGGGGGCTGCTTTGATTGCCCATTTCCAGCTTCGGCAACGAACAAAATCATGACACAGGCAAAGCTGACAATGAGTCCCTTTTTAATTAAATTTACCCGCATCGCTGTTCCCTTCCGTTTAAATGTCCATCGAAATCTACGTCACCTCACTCCTTTCGCAAACTGATTCCCGAATGAATAGCATTCAAAGCGAATTTTTCACCCCCGGATCGGACTCAATTGTTAAGATAAGGATTGATATCGGACTTAAGGAATTAATATGCAACGTTCTCCCCTTCAATTTGCCGTCACACTGTTAATCGCCATTTGTTTCACCAGCCCTTTCGCACTGGTCGGCCAGGAAGAATCCCCCCGGGACACACCTCCCAATCAACAAGACAAAGTTCTCGGCGACATGGAACTCATTGATCGTGTGGATGTGCTGAGACAACAACTTGAATCTCCTTCCATTCCCCAGCGAGACAAAGCACAACAAGAATTGATAGCCCTTGGGATTCGCGTCCTTGACCATCTTGATCCTGCGGAACCAACCGAGGCCACTGATGTAATTCAGCGTATCGGCAAGGTCCGGACGGAACTAGAAAAAGCAGTTGCTGCCATTACTACCCAATCTTCCCGAGCCACTCTCAGTGGAAAAATGACCGTTGGCGAAGCACTTGCCGCCTTGAAAAAACAAACTGGAAATGACGTCGCCCTGACAGAAACGACGCCTGATATTTTTAGTAAGCGAGAGATTGAACTTAAAGTTGAAAATGGCACATTTTGGGAAGCTCTCAACAGCATCATCCAAACGGGAGAAATCGAAATTTCCCCGTACGCAGCAAGCGCCGGTCAGCTCCGTCTCGACCCAACCCAAGCCGCAATGCAGCAGGCCGTTAGACCCGATGAAAACAAGGCAGCGGCTTCGACCGAGCAGCCTCCGAATTGCATCTCCGGCATTTTTGGAATCTCCGTGACCCAAGTGAATGCATCTCGAAACCTCGTCAATCCAAATCTTAACTATTGCAATATTAGCACGGTTGTTCGCTGGGAACCCAGAATCACACCCATCTCGTTCCAACTTCCTGCCGCAAGCATCAAAGCCGTAGACAATCAAAACAAACCAATCAACCTTACCAACAGCGAAGCCGTATTTTATGGAACTGTCCAAGCGGAAATTGCTGAAATCGAGTTCTCGATCCCTATCGAACTCACCGACCGCTCAACCGAAAAAATCAAATCACTCACCGGCACTGGCGAGGCAATCATCGCAGGACGCACCGAGACTTTTCGTTTTAAAAAACTCGGCCGTTTAAATGAGGGCTATCAGCAAACTCGGGCAGGTGCCACTGTGACGTATCAAGGAATTGAAAAGAACGAACAACTGTTCGGACTTGCAATTAAACTTGGATTCGATGCCCAACAAAATGCACTTGAGTCCTTCCACAGTTGGGTCTACGACAACAAAATCTATCTTGAAAACAAAACAGGTGAGCAGATCGCCCCCATTGCTTACGACGGGATCGGTCAAACCGAAAATGAAATCACCGTTCGCTACTATTTCGACACGGACCCCAGCGCCTTGAATCTCGTTTACCAAACGCCTGCTTCGATTGTTAGAGTCCCGGTCAAGTTTGAACTGACTGACATCCCGTTACCATAGCAAAACCTTCAGCGCACGTCGCTTTCTATTTGGAGTGCAGATTTGACCTCACTTGCTCCTCGATTCACTTTTGTCATTTCGACAAAAACAAAACTCCTCGCCTGTTGGCTGACGTTCGGTTTTTTAAGCCTCGCCTCACCGCACGCCTACGGCTACCAACAAAAAGACTCCGACGATGCAACTACGCAGGATATTCTTGCGACTATTTATGGCCTGACCATCACACGAGATCAGGTTGAACGCGATCTAAAGCGCACCCTAGGCGACCGGCAACTCTCAGCCATCGACAGACGAAAAGCGATGGAACTGACCACTCAAAAACTGATCGACCAGCATGTAGCATTGGACTTTCTTTCCAAAAAGGGATTAGCAGCCAATCCATCTGAAGTCGATTTCCAAATAGAGAAATTAAAATCAGAGCTTCAAACGATTGATTTGAGTTTTACAGAATTTCTTAAAGAAACCTACCAAACAAGCGATGAGTTGAGATTTCAGACGAAGTGGCAGATCAGTTGGGAACGCTATCTTAAAAACAAACTTACAGATGAATTCCTTGAGTCCTATTTCGAGCGAAGCAGGCGACGCTTCAATGGGACGGAAATCAAAGCAGCGCATCTGCTGATCAAACTGCCCGCAAACAATTCTCAAGCACAAGAAGAACGCATCAACCAACAGTTGCTTGAAGTTCGACAGCAAGTCCTTTCGAAAACTGTTTCCTGGCAGGAAGCCGTAAAAGCTCACTCTGAGGCTCCGACTCGACTCTCCGGCGGCTCCCTCGGATGGATCACACGCGAAGGGCCCATGTCTCCCTCGTTTACAAATGCTGCTTTTCAACTTTCAGAGAACGAAATTAGCTTGCCGGTAAAAACTAAATTTGGCTTCCACCTGATTCGCTGCGAATCTATCCGTGATTCTGCATTCGGGTGGAAAGATGTCAGGACCGAGCTTGAAAAAAATGCGGCCCGCGACCTTTTGCAAGCGATCGTCAAGCAACACAAAATTCAAAAGGCAAACTAAACTGAATCATTTTCACTGCGAACCTTTGCTCCAAATATATAGTTGCTGCCTTCTCGCATTGCGTGGACCTTTATTCACTTCCGCGAACCCGCGACCCTTTTCAAAAAAACCAATCGCAATTTTTTCTACACCCTTCAGATCGTCACGCTCAATTTTCACCCGATCAATCACTGTTTCTCGAGGCTCCAAATTCGAGAATACAACTTGATTGGCACTTCCTCGCTTCAAGATCTTATTCTCAACACTCAAAAGATATAAAAAACGAATCTCTCGCCGGTCCGAATTCAATTTCCACACAGCCTCTATCTGCAATCCATTGTTTTCTTCGCGAGTCACTCGTACTCCACGAAGAACAGCATCGCCACCAAATTGAACATCTTTAAATTCACTCGATGAGGCTGCAACAATCGCATCAGCTAACTTGCTACTATGTAAGTTAAATCGGGTTTGTTGGATGCCCCCCCAACACGCAAAAAAGAGAACAGAAATTATCACAATTTTTTTAACTGAGATCTCATTGGCTAAAGCATGAACCAAGGTCTTAACAAACGGCGCGAGAGTTTTTTTATCGAATCGGGCCACAATCGCTTTGCGAAACGGGACTTCAACCAGATGATAAAGCAGTGACGATGCGGCGATGGAAAGACCAAGGCAACAGACTATTTGCAGTGGCGTGACCCAACTCCCTTCAATTCGGTCATGCCGTGTGACTATCAACAGCACACTCATGTGTACCATATAAAACGAATAACTTATTTCTCCTAGATAAACAAACAATCGACTCGATAAAAGCCATGCCCCCCAACCCTGACTGCGGGCAAAGATAAAAATCAAAATCACAAATACGGGCGCCGCACCTGAGAACCGATACCAATAATTGAACCCGGCACTTATCCCCGGCGGTTGATCATGCCTGTACAACCCCAGCCAATTCGAAGAGTAGAAAAATAAAACAATGAGTGAAACGCTAAATAACTCAACAACCGTATCGAAAGCCCGTGAGTGTTCAGACCTCTGAGACCGTGACAAGAAAAAAATACCACAGGCTATTCCCGAGGCGAATTCAAAACATCGCATGGGAGGTAAATTTCTAATTAAAGCATCGAATTGAATTCCTCTGCTTTGCCAGGCCGGCCCATAAACACCAATCAATAAGACGAGAAGAACCGTGAAAAGCAGGACGCTCAAATACTTAAAAACAAACCTCTTCGGCCAACCAATCAGAAACCATGGGAAGACTGCATAAAAAAATGCTTCGACAGATAAACTCCAGGCAGGGCCATTCAAAAAATATCCCCATTTGTGATTGGGAATCCAAGCCTGCAGAAGAAAAACGTTGGTAACCGACTTCAGAAGGAAGTGATCTTGTTTTTGAAATATCTGCCAACCCAAAACCGCAAAAAGGGCAATCAGAAGAGTCATAAGGTGCAATGGCCAAACCCTCGCCACTCTTCGCAGATAAAATTCCTTTAAAGGAAATCCGTTTGGTGCAGAAGCTTTCAGACGGGGCACGTACACGTAGGCGAGGATAAAACCTGAAAGTACGAAAAAAAAGCTCACTCCGGCAGCACCGATGGGGGCTTTACCAAAATCATACTCTGGCCATGAGCCGGGAACATGCGCAATAAAAACCGCCAGCGCAGCCAAAAATCTTAAACCGGTTAGAGATTTTAATTGCGTATTTTGATACTTCAGAGTTTGCATTACTGCATTGTAATGAAACTGTTCCCATCGATACAGACAAATTCAACCAAAGACTGCCCTTCAGCCTCGGGTTACAGATTACCCCGACGAGCCTGCTCCAATTCGAGCGATTCAAACAGTGCCTTGAAATTGCCCTTCCCGAATGACTCACTGCCGCGCCGGCAAATGATTTCGAAAAACATCGTGGGACGGTCTTGAAGAGGCTTCGTGAAAATTTGCAACAAGTACCCTTTATCATCCCGATCAACCAGAACGCGAAGATCTTTAACCTGCTGAATGTCTTCATCGATCGTACCAACACGATCCCAGACCAATTCGTAGTAAGTTTCCGGGATATCGAGAAAATCAACTCCCCGCGAACGAAGTTCGCCAACAGTGTTGACTTCGTCCTTGGTTAATAATGCAAGGTGCTGAATGCCGCCGGTGTTATTATGCCAATCAAGATACTCCTCGATCTGACTCTTGTTCCTGCCATCGGCCGGTTCATTAATCGGAATCTTGATTAGCTCGCGACCAGAATCCATCACCTTCGACATGAGCGCGGTGTATTCCGTCGAAATATCTTCGGCATCGAAATGCTTGAAAAGCTTAAAACCAAGCACATCTTCGTACCATTTAACCCACACATCCATCTCGCCCATCGGCACGTTTCCGACGCAGTGATCCACGTAGAACAGGCCCGTTGGATTTTCGCGATTGTATTTATTAATCGCCAATTCATCGAGGACACGGAAACCGGGAAGAAATTGCTCCCCCCTCTGCTTCACATTTTCAATCGCATACTTTCCAGTTCTGGAAATGAACGTGTGTACAAAACGCCCAAACGATTTCACGCCGGATTTAACAACAGTTCCCAGCTCGTCCGTAATCTCGATCGGTTCGTAAGCAGATTCAGCACCATTCTTCAGAGCTTGCTCATAAGCCTTGGCTGAATCCTCTACCGTGAACGCAATATCCTTAATCCCATCTCCATAAAGCTGAACCTCCTGTTGCGCCGGGTGATCCGGATGCAAACCAGTCGTCAACAAAAATCGGATATTGCCCTGCGTTAGCAAATACGTCGCCGCTTCTCTAACGTTGGTTGTCAGATCACTGATTTGCTCGATTTCAAAACCAAATGCCTGAGCGTAAAAATAAGCCGCCTGCTTGGCATTTCCAACATAGAATTGGACATAATCAACATCTATCAATCTCAGGGGATCGTTCGAATTTTCCGTTTCAGAAAGCGTTTCTGGAGAACTCATAGCGAAGACTCTTGTGGTATGTAGTGGGTGGTCAAAAACTGGAACTGGCGTCACCTAGTGACAAAGCTTCGTTCCGCTGGTGCTACGCAGAGTCTAACAGAAACAAACAATTGTTTAAGTTCAAACCTCAATCACCTCCCGAAACCATCGCTTCCGAGCGTGCTTCGTCCACATATTGGTAGCGGAGGTGTTGTAAGCAATTTCAATCCAGTGCTGGACGACCGTTTTCAGATTGCCGCGAGTGAACGCTATCTGCCTTCGGCGATCTCAAAGACCAACGGGCGGTGATCCGATACGACCGGTTCCTCGATAACATCAATCTCTGAAACCGACCATCTCGAACCCTTGTGCAGCAAAGCGTAATCGATTTCTACATCGGGCCGATCCGATCGAAAGGTGAAATGATCCGGCCCTTTGTCGGGAATCTCCCAGTCGCTCTGAAACAAATCGATGACCGGACTTTGAGGCTTAGAATTGAAATCACCTACAATTGCAATATCCTGTTGCTCCTCATCGAGAAATTCGAGCAGCCGCCGCGCCTGAGCCAGACGCTCTTGCTCAGTACGATAAAAATGCACGTCCGCAATCTTCAATTGTCTTTTTGCATCGAGTTTGACATCGACGACCAACGATGTCCGCGGTTCTGAACCCGCTGGCAAACGCAGATTCTTGACTTCTCCCAATGGGTTGCGAGATAAAACCGCCATCCCATATTGTCCGCCCTGATAGTCAAAGAAAGAACCGAACGCGTGATACTGCAAACCGGTCAACGAAGCAAGTTCGCGTGCTTGATCGATTCCTCCACTGCGTTGAACTTGTTGATCCACCTCTTGCAACGCGACAAAGTCCGGATGCAACCGGCGAATCACCTCAGCAGTTCGCTTTAAATCAACTTGATTATCATTCCCCCGACCGTGCTTAATATTGTAAGCCAAGATGCGGAAACTCCGCCTACCCAGTTCTCCGCCACCCATCGGGACCGGTAAGTCGAGGGGACGCTTTCGTTCAGCTTTCGGAAGCCGAAGTTCGGAATCTTCACTCACGTCAGTTGTTTCTGAATTGGGCTTCGTTCGCAAAAAGAATCGACCGCCCTCGACATCAACTCTAGACCCTTCCGCTGTTTTTGCGCTCACTGCTGGTTCCCATTTCTCCTGCACCAGAATCCACGGTGATTCAACGTCGCAGCAACGTTGTGGTTGCTCCGCAATTTCGTCAACCGGCATGGCACTGATAAAGCTGTGAAGACCGTTTAACAACTTGCCGCCAGATTTCAACGAGCACGTGCCTAGATGCACCCAGCGATTCTCTTGCATCAGATAAAAATAAGCTGCGTAACTAGTTTCTGTATCTTTAGTTTCTGAGTAGACAATAAAACGAAGCGGATCTCCGATTTCCCAATCCAAATCATAAGATAACTCGGTGGTACCATCATCGGCGAGGGAACGCTCCCTGACCCCTTTCCCCAGGGTCACAACTTTGACTTGACCGTCTCTAGCCGCAGCAGGCTCAGACAGCTTTGTATTGGGCGTCGCTGACACAGAAAAAACAACAGTTTTCTTCCCGGCCTCAAGCTGCTGAACTCCCAGCCAACCGTGACTGAATCCACAAGCCGCGTAGGCTGAGTTAGCACTCGATTCCCGAACCGTGAGTTCACTGTAGAACGCTGAAGCCGGTGCACTTTTGAAGTCAATCCCGACTAGTGCAGTGACTTTGGTCTGAGCCCCAATAAGTGTCGGTGCAAAGCCAGTGATGCAGAAAATAAGCACCCAAGCCAAGGTTGCCAGCGATAATTTCATTGAGCTTCCTCGCTTCCCTAGTTCTCGAATCTTTGCACCGAATAGCTCGCCTCATAGACAACCGCAACGACACTCGATTGAACGCCAGTCAATTCAGAATGGACTTAAGCCTCTTCCCCAACAACGCCGCCGAAATCACGAAAAACAGTCTTCACGTGGGGCAGCAATTTTTTCACCAATGGAGGACTGGCTCCACCGATTGATCGCCCCCCATCAAGGTCACCGCAACGGACAGCAAGAACTATCGCAGCCAGCACATGCTCAACATCCACGGGGAACCCCGCCGGCTCCTCCAGTTCCAAAGCCAGGTCGAACAAGACGTCCCCCATTTCTTTTGAAATAGTCGCTTCGCCAGCCGAATTTACGGAAACACCCGGCAAGACTTTATTATCTCCCATGAATATCCCCCGCTCTCTCGCCCGAAACGAATGGAATTAGAACGCGTGCGACGCCAGCCGACAATTAGAAAATCCCCAACTGATCTCTCGCGTCATCGGACATCATATCCTGCGTCCATGGAGGATCCATGACGACCTTGACTTCAACGTCGTCCACGCCGTCCATTTCGCCAGCATACTTTTTCGTTTCCGCGACCAACTGCGGCCCGGCAGGACACATAGGACTCGTCATCGTCATTTCAATATTCACTTTGAATTTTTCTTCATCGCCATCAATCGACGCAACGTCGACGACATAGATGAGCCCAAGGTCAACAATGTTTACAAATAATTCTGGGTCGATTACCTGTTTGAGTGCTTCGCGCACTTGGTCTTCCTGCAGCGGCATGGTCTATATTCCTGAAACTAAAAGATCGTGTTTAATAAGGTTAAATTGAAAAACTTCAAGACTCATTTAATCGAATCATAATCGATCCGTTTTCAACTTTAACTTGATGGGAAACAGTGTCCTGCGTCGCCGGCATCGAAAGTGCCTTCCCAGTCCTCAAATCAAATTTTGCACCATGTCGAGGACAGGCGATCTCGCACCCCTCATGGGGACCGTCACTCAATGTCCCACCGTCGTGGGTACAGATATCGTCGATGCAATAAAAATCATCTCCTATTCGAGACAGGATGACCAACCGATCATCAACCTCGACAAGACGAGTTGATCCGTCATCAATATCAGCGACCGATGCAACAGCTATAAATTCACTCATAAGTATCCGTAATAGTTAACAGCAAAGGCCTCTCGACCTCTCTAAAAATTTAAATTGTAATTTCAGCGTTTGATAATTTTTAATAGCAGAACCATGAATCTCAATCTGATATTGAAATAAGACAATACTAGATCATGTAACCCATCTGCTCCGCTTCCAGTTCTGAAGCAAACTTATGCTTCACATTCAAAGCGATTCCTCCCGAAATATGCCGTGCCGTATCAACACCGATCCGACGCGCCACCTCTGCCGCTTTCCCGCTTCTTCGCCCGCTTCGACAAAGAAAAATAACATCTCGCGGCGACTCACGATGAGCGGCCAACAGCTTCGGAAGATATCCGCTCAACCGCGTTAGCGGAATGTTCTTGGGCGGAGAATGAAAACCCAACTCTTTCCAGTCTTGAGCAAATGCAAATTCATGCGGCTCGCGAACATCGATAATCAACGAGTCCTGATGCTCTTGGAAAAAGTGCTTCAACTCCTCCCGTCCGATCTCGATAGAGCCTTCCTGTTCCACTGTAAAATCTTTGATTAAACCGCACACCAATTCTGAATTGGTAGCATCAGCGATCCCCGCATCAATGCCAGGTTTCGTTTCTACAAATGTCTGAAGATCCAAAGGCGTTTCTGGACAAAGTATTCTCGCTAAAAATTCGTTATCCTCTTGCTCGAATTCAAGGGTCGTCGAAAAGTCATTGTTGTAATCGTGAGTGGGACAGAGAATCGTTCGATTCGAAACCAGAGTAGGCAATCGTCTTAGCGAGCCATACATTTTGTCAATCGAGCTGCATGGAAAATCTGTCCGACCAATGCCACCCATCAAGATCATATCCCCTGTAAAAGCGAACACGACGTTCTCCGCCTTCAACTGGTTTCCCTCGGATAAGGAACCTACCAAATAGGCACAACCAATTAACGTGTGCCCTGGCAGATCTGTTCTGGCAACAATCCAGTCATCTGAAAATTGCAAGTAAGGAGCCTCGCTTCCATCGGAAAGCACCGCCACTCCATCGACCGTTTCCGGCCACCCTAATTCGTCTTTCGTTTCTGCTGAAGCCGCCGCGTGGTCGCGAATTACCCCCAACAGCATCTTGCGACAAGAATCATGATCGACGTGGGCATGTGAATCAAGAATCGCAAGCACCTTGCTTTTCTGGCACCGGATAAGCGCCTCCGTCCGATCCGCCAATTCCTCAAACGGATCGACCACAATGCAATTCCGGGTCTTTGAGTCCATTAGAAGCCAAGTACACATCGAACCATTTTTCAGCTGCACCAAGCCGTCGAGGTCTTGCCCGGGCACACTGTCTGAATCGCTCGCGACAACCAAACAAGACTCGCACAACGCCTGCCCAGCCTGCTCAATTCGCTCACACGCCGAATTAATTTCGGTAGCCGTTGCCAACGGGCCGAATGATAAACGAATCGCTCCGTAAGACCGCCATTCGGGAACTCCCATCGCATCGAGCACATACGAGCGCTGTATCATCGATCCGCAAGCGGAACCCGAACTCACACGAATCCCCGCAGCATCAAACAAGTCAAGCAATTCTTTGCTTGGAAAACCTTTGACTGAAAAATTAATTGTGGTGGGGACGGACGTCTCCATCGGCATGTTGTATTCAATCGTCGGAAATGCGCTGTCGAGCGCCTGCAGCAGTTGTTCTCGATAACCGTGTAAGACAGCCTCATCGGCAAAAGTCTTAGTGTCAGAGTCCGCCAACTTTTTCATCACTGCGGCGATCGCAGCAACCCCGGGTAGATTCTCCGTTCCGCCACGGGCACCCTGCTCCTGTCCACCGCCTGCTAACAAAGGCACCAATGGTGCACCTTCGCGGACGTACAACAATCCAATTCCTTTGGGTGCATATATTTTATGTCCGCTGACTGCAGCGTAATCAATGGTCGAGCTTGACAAATCCAGTGCAATTTTTCCAACTGCCTGAACACTATCGACCAACCACCGAGCGGTTGTATTCTCGGCACGAATCGTTTTCTCGACCGCTTGAAGATCGGTCACCACACCCGTTTCGTTGTTGACCGCCATCGTACAAATTAAATCAGCATTAGCAGCATGGCTTCTCAGGAAATCCAAATCGAGCGACCCGTTTTGGTCGACCGGGATCTCAAGGATCTGGTTATTGACGCCGAGCAATTGATTCCAATGCTGCAATGCCTGAGGTACCGCTTTATGCTCGGTTGCTCCATAGAGCAACGTCCGAGGTTCTTGGCCCTCCTTATTTTCAGAGCGATGCTCGCGAATGTCGCAGAGAGTCGAAAAAATCCCCATTTGAATTGCTTCGGTAGCCCCGCTGGTGAACACGATCTGCCCACCCTCCGCCGCGAGCACCTCCCGAACTAGATCTCGGGTGGATTCAAGAATGTACCGCGCTCGCAACCCGGAAATGTGGGCGCTGCTTGGATTGCCAAACAACTCCTCCATTGCGTCGTGCGCTTCCTGAGCCGCCTCGGGCAACACTGGGGTCGTCGCGTTGGCATCGAGGTATATCTCCGAAGCTGACCGAATAATCATCGCATCCTCAAATAGTTTATCTAGGAACTTAGAGGACAAAAACCGAGCTGTTTTGCCCAGTTTCATTGTATCCAACCGCTGTCAAATTTACGACCGAAGATTCCGGTTTTGAAGGGAGAGTTGCCCGCGAGACCTACCGATTGGGGGATCTTTGCGGCGGGCCGAGCTGAATCTCTCCCACAAATTTCGGAGTGGAAACCACTCCAACATCCGTTGATCTACTCGTAATCCCTGACGCGTCGAGATATCGCCAAAGCCAACGCTTCCCGGACACTCTCAATCGTGACCCGATCAAAGACCTGTTGGAAAAATCCGGTCACAATCGCTCGAATAGCTTCCTTGCGGGTAAACCCGCGGCACTGAGCGTAAAAGATTAACTCCTCGTCCACACGACCGCTGGTCGAACCGTGCGTGCACCGCACGTCATCCGCCTCGATTTCCAAGCCCGGAATAGAGTCGGCCCGTGCCTTACTCGACAGCAGCAGGTTATCGTTTCGCTGATAACCATCCGTCTGCTGAGCTTCGACGTCTACCTTGATCATTCCTCTCCAGACCGTTCGCGACTGGTCTTGAAGTGCGCCCTTGTAGAGAAAATCACTGGTGCAATCTGGTTTCTCATGATGCTGAAGCGTGTGGTAACTGAGGTGCTGTTTGTTTTCTGTAAACATGACACCGTTGACCTGGCAAGTTCCACGCTTCCCCCTGAGAGAAACGTGCTGGTTGACCTTCGCCAAACGAGACCCCAACGCACCCACCGTCCACTGGAGATTCGAATCCTGCCCAATGACAGCTTTTTGGTGCGCAAAATGCCAAACCTTCTGACTCCAATCTTGAAGATTGACGTAGCGCAAATTGCCGCGGTCGCCGACAACGATCTCAATCGCTCCGCAATGCAAACCGACCGCGTCTTTGGCGTTATTGGATTCGGCAAGAACGGTGGCCTCCGCTCCCTCCTCGAGCACAATCAACGTGTGAGTAAAATCACAACCGCCGTCAGTCATCGTGGAAAAAGTATGGATCGGGTTTTCTACACAAACATTCCGCGGCACATAAAGAAAAATCCCGCTTGTCCAGGTTGCTTGGTGTAATGCAGCAAAACGATCTTCTAATCCGTCAACCACTTGGAACAAGTGCTTTCGAATCAGGTCACCGTGCTCTTCGAGCAGTTCACTGATGGTTCCAAAGATCACTCCTTTGTCTGCCATCGCAGAATCAAACTGAGACGCACCCGAAGCCACGCCGTCACACGACGACGCCGAACCAACCAAATCAACACCGTCGGCGAGTACTGGAGTTCCTGCCGCGACTTCGCCCCGCGCCGAGGGAATGAAAAACTTTTCAAGATGGAACAAACGAATATCAGTCCGCATCCACTCTTCGTCACGGTTACTCGGCCACGGCAGCTCCTTGAATCTCTCCCAGGCCGCCGTGCGAATCTCAGTTAACCATTCAGGTTCGTTCAACGTTTCAAGAAACGCCGCGAAACCTTCATCGGTAAATGTCAGTTGCATTTTTTCAGTTAGTGTTGTTGGTGTCATTTCAAATTCTTGTATCGTGTCGTTTAAAACTGCAAAATCTAAGCCCGAAAAAGTGATTAACCCACGGAACCTTCCATTTGCAACTGAATGAGCCGGTTCATTTCGACCGCGTACTCCATCGGGAGTTCTTTTACCAGCGGTTCGATAAATCCATTCACGATCATCGTGCTGGCTTCGGCCTCGGACAACCCGCGACTCATCAGATAAAACAATTGTTCCTCACCAATCCTGGAGACACTTGCTTCATGCCCCATCGATACATCCTGTTCATTGATCTCGATGTACGGATAGGTATCGCTTCGACTAGCGTCATCTAAAATCAAAGCGTCGCAGACAACTGAGCACTTCGAATTGACCGCGCCTTTTTCAACTTTCGCCAAACCACGGTAACTACTGCGGCCACCATTTTTCGAAATTGACTTGGAAATAATGGTGCCGGTCGTATCAGGAGCACAGTGTACTAATTTTGCACCGGCGTCCTGGTGCTGCCCCTTACTCGAAAACGCAATCGATAAAATCTCTCCGCGTGCTCCAGGTTCCATCATGTAAACCGCTGGGTACTTCATGGTCAGTTTGGAACCGAGGTTTCCATCAACCCACTCCATCGTACCGTCTTGGTAGGCGAACGCTCGTTTCGTTACCAGATTATAAATATTGTTCGCCCAGTTTTGGATCGTCGTGTAGCGACAGCGTGCGTTCTTCTTGACCACCACCTCGACAACAGCCGAGTGCAAGGACTCACTTGTGTACATTGGTGCTGTACAGCCTTCGACGTAATGGACTTGAGCGCCTTCATCGACGATGATCAAAGTTCGCTCGAACTGCCCCATGTTTTCTTCGTTAATACGAAAATAGGCTTGCAGCGGAAACTCAATACTTACTCCCGGCGGAACGTAGAGAAACGATCCACCCGACCAGACAGCGCTGTTGAGAGCAGCAAACTTGTTATCAGTGGACGGAATGATCTTGCCGAAATACTCACGCAGCAATTCTGGATGCTCGCGAACGGCAGTGTCCGTGTCGGTAAAAATCACGCCTTGGTCCGACAGATCTTTCTTCAGCGATCCGTAAATTACTTCCGATTCGAACTGTGCCTTGACTCCCGCCAGATACTTCCGTTCCGCTTCTGGAATTCCCAGCTTTTCAAACGTGTCTTTGATTTCTTCAGGAACGTCATCCCACGATTTACCCTGATCGGTCGTCGGCTTGAGGTAATAGAAAATATCCTGAAAATCCAAATCGATATCACCGCCCCACTTAGGCATTGGCTTCGATTCGAAAATCTCAAGTGCCTCCAACCGGAATTGACGCATCCAGTCTGGTTCGTTTTTGATATCGGAAATCTGGTTTACGATCTCAGCATCAACACCTTTTCGGGCTTTGAAAACCGCTGTTGTTTCCGTTTTAAAATCGTACTTATTGATTTCAGTCGATTTTAACTCTTGGCTTTCAGTCAAATCAGTTGACATATCTATTGTTCAGGAATCGCCTCTGGTTTCACTGACTAGCAAACGCTGAGCGACTAACCTGCCTTTCTTGGGATCACTAAATTGAACGGTCAACGATTCTCGCGACCATCCTGTTCTTGTTGAGACTCATCTGCAATTCTTAAACTTAAACGACCGCCTCGGCTTCCGCTTCGGATTCGTCGTTGACTTTGGCAGCCTCTGGGTACTGCTTTCTAATACGCTCATAGCCCTGAGCGTGTAGTTCCTCGGCTAGTTCTTTTCCGCCGGTTTCGACGATTCGACCACCAAGGATCACGTGGGTGAAATTCGGCGGATTGTGCTCTAGCAATTTGTCGTGGTGCGTAATGATCAGCAAACCCATCTTGTTATGGCCAATCTCATTGATTGACTGACTAGCCAGCCGAACCGCATCCGCATCGAGCCCGGAATCCGTCTCGTCGAGAATCGCAAACTTGGGCTGCAGCATTGCGAGTTGCAGAATCTCAGCTCGCTTCATCTCGCCGCCCGAGAAACCATCGTTCACGTACCGCCGTGCAAATTCGCTGTCCATTTGCAACTGTTCCATGTTGGCCTTGATTTCCTTGCGAAACTCTCGCATCGGTATCAGGTCTTCACCCTCTTTACGCTCTGGATTCCGCACATTGGTCGTCGCATGGCGAAGAAAATCAGCCATCTTTACGCCGGGAATAGCAACAGGACGTTGGAAGGCCATAAAGATACCGGCCCGAGCCCGCTCATTCGGTTCCAAGTCAAGAATGTTTTCACCGTTAAGCAGGATCTCTCCCTGAGTACAATTGTAGTTAGGGTGCCCCATGATGGCTAAACCCAGTGTACTTTTGCCAGATCCGTTCGGCCCCATCAAGGCATGTGTTTCACCTTCGGTCATTGAAAGGTTAACACCCCGAAGGATTTCCTTGTCGCCAATCGACACGTGAAGATCAACTATCTTTAGTACGTCGCTCATTTGCTTTTTTCTACTCTAAAAATGACTGTCTCGGCTCGAGCTTTTCCCGATGCCAACTAAATATAATTTTCAACAGGGAACACATTCGTGCTCACTGACAACTGTTTCTTGTAAATCAACTCACTCCAGCTTCGCGGTTTTCATCGGCGGATTCTTGCCCAACCTCAAAAGTGCAACAACTGTCGCCGTCTTGCCGGCACTGGCATCTATCAACCGGATGACCGATGACACTCTCAAGCAAAGCTTGCTCCATGTCACAAATCTCATGATTCTCACCGACGAGTGTTGGATAAGGACAGCCACCAACTTTGATCAACGGCAACGCCGAATTTTCGTCGACACTAATTGAAATCTGACGCTCCGCGAACATCTCCACCAAAGACCTTGTTCTCTCTTCAACGGTGTCGCCACGAATCGCTAACTGGTACCGCTCTGATAACCGCTCCACAGCACCCGTAATAACTTTCCGTTTAACGCTGGGATCCTCGATTTTTTGCACTTGTTCCCACAACACCACTGCCAGGTCATCTAAATTATTAGCACTGCTGCGTTTGCCCTTATCAGTCAATAAATAACGGTGACTCGGGCGCCCTCGGCCCTCCACCGTTCGCGAACGCTCGACAAGCTCAAGTGCCATCAGCCGATTCAAACGCTGCCTCACAGCAGTTGCCGTAACTTGCATCGCATCGGTCAATTCACAAATCGACATCGACTCTGCACCGCGAAGAACCGAAATCATGGCTCGATCGTTTTGCGATAACTGAGAGTGAGGATTCATGGCATATGGACTTAAAAACGGACGGATTCGACTTTCATCGGTTTAACCGTCGAGAAATATATTCATTAAAAACAATTTTCACAACCACATATGTCAAAAACAAGCCAAATTCCGGAAATCATTGACTCTGGTCGCTTTGTTCGATAAAAACGGCTGATTAAAGCTGCCCCGACAGCAGTGTCAACGCGACTTAATTACCCCGAATCCGGTGGAAAATCATGACATCTTCAAAATGGTTGAAAATTGCGGCACTTGCAGTGCTGCTAGTTATTGCAATTGGACATCTCCCCAACACGGGTGAAACATTCGCTCAGGTTGCCGCAGAAGCAGATGGGGCCGCAACGCTTGGAATCGACGAGAAAATTGACAAAGCCTTCAAGCCAGTGTCTGACTTTTTTGGCGGTGTGGTTTTCTTCCAAATACCCGAAGCAGTACCCTTTCTAGGCGGTGTACCGTTTGTTCTTTTGCTCCTCGTGTTTAGTGCTCTGTTTTTCACCATTGCTTTTGGTTTTGTCAACATTGTTCATTTTTCCACCGCGATTAAAGTCGTATGTGGAAAATATGACAAACTGGATCATCATTCGGCAGACGCAAAAGCGGAAGTCAACATTGTCGACGGAGATGTCGTCGACACAATTGCCGATGAATCAGATGGCGAGGTAACCCATTTTCAAGCTTTAGCCACCGCTGTTTCAGGCACTGTGGGCAACGGCAATATCGCGGGTGTCGCCCTCGCAATCGCGCTTGGCGGACCGGGGGCAACCTTCTGGATGATCGTTTGCGGTATCTTGGGAATGTCAACTAAATTCGTAGAGTGCACGCTCGGTGTTCAGTACCGAGATATTGGCGAAGATGGCACGGTCCATGGCGGCCCCATGTACTACCTGGCCAAAGGTCTCAAAGAAAAAGGCTTTGGTGCTGCGGGCACAGTTTTGGCTATCCTGTTTGCGATCTTTTGTATTGGTGGCTCCTTTGGCGGTGGAAACGCGGCCCAATCAAATCAGGCCACTATTGTCCTGAAAGAACTTTTAAATCTTGAAGGTACTGCTGCAGGGACGGGAATTGGTGTCGTGCTCGCCATCCTTGTCGGGATCGTCATCATCGGTGGCATCAAGAGAATTGCCTCGGTGACTGAAAAGATCGTCCCCTTCATGGCAATTCTTTACGCGGTGGCTTGCCTCTACATCATCATTACCAACATCAACCTTCTCGGTGGAGCAATTACGCTAATCTTTACTGAGGCATTTACGCCTCAGGCTGGAGTCGGTGGCGTGATCGGTGTTTTGCTGATCGGCTTTAAGAGGGCAGCCTTTTCCAATGAAGCAGGTGCCGGTTCGGCATCGATTGCTCACTCGGCAGTCAAGACGAAGTACTCTGCTTCCGAAGGCCTCGTGGCGCTACTCGAACCATTCATCGACACAGTTGTCATCTGCACAATGACCGCACTGGTCATTATTATTTTCAACACAGGCGGCGAACAATTTGCTTACGGTGGTGACGGAACGGGTGCTGTTATTATTGACGGCCAATCCTTCGAGGGGGCGGGAATCACTTCCAAAGCCTTTGCCGAGTACATTAAATATTCCAATGTATTTCTAACGGTCGCTGTCGTTCTGTTCGCCGTTTCTACCATGATTTCTTGGTCCTACTATGGTCTTCAATCATGGAAGTTTCTCTTTGGACGAAGCAAGGCAGCCGACCTTTCCTACAAATTGCTATTTTGCGTTTTTGTTGTGATTGGCTCCGCTGCCAACATGAGTTCGGTTTGGGGTTTTTCTGACGCAATGATCTTTGCGATGGTCTTCCCCAACATGGTCGGCCTGTTTTTCTTGTTCCCAGTTGTGAAAAAGCAGCTAGATCGATACCTCGAAGCAATTCGCAGCAGCAAAGCTTAATCTTCACTTAAAACCCTCGCAGAATGCACCTCCGCTTGATGCCTGGGGATATTTAAGAAAAAAATGAGGGCGGTGTTTCAATACGAAAACACCGCCCTATTTTTATGCAATCAACGCCTCAAGCCGCTGGATGCCGAGTTATTGGATACATTTTCTAATTATTTTCCAAGGTTTTATAATTCCCATCGAATAAAGAGGGAAGTTACCTAAAAACCATCGGAGATTTTGAATAGATGGCGTTCCACACCCCCTTCAACCAACGGGCATCTGCCAAAAAACAAGCGACACCGGTATACATCGGTTTTCAACCGCCTCGTCCCGAAAGACGGAAATTCAATTGGTGGGGATTTAACGGAATGTGGCTCGCTTTTGGCAGCCTTCTTACCGCTGGTTTTGCGTCGCCAATCCCATTGTTGATTAGCCTTAACGGACTTCGTCGCCCGGGGAAAGCAATGGCTTCAATCGGCGCCATCGTTTCGATGGGCGGCGTGGTGTTGGCAACGACGATCGTCTTACTTATTTCCAATGCCCATCACCATCGCACGCATACCAGAGAGACCGCCCAACGCAATAAAATTGTAAAAAAACAAACCAAGGAAACTGGCGTCTTACTGGCGGTTGCCGCGAACAAAGTCAAAACATTTCAAACAGACGCAGGGGACAATGCTGACTTCGACATCGAAGCTAACATGCTGATTGTCGAACATATTGACCCGTGGGGAGAATCGCTACGATTTGATGCCGGACCTGATTCAGGGCTCGTCCGCAGCGCCGGCCCCGACAAGACCTTTGACTCCAAAGACGACATTATTCTCGCACTGCACCCAAAACAAAAATCAAATTCTAAGGTAGCAACCCACAAGTCTCCCGGACATGTTCACAATTAAACAACGAACGGGCGTAACAAAGCGTCTCAACAGTGATACGAATTTCTGAAGAACTCACAATAAGAAAAACGGAAATTCGCTCGCGAACCACACGGAGCTTTACTTGCCTCGTCCGGCCTGTTTACTTGAAACGAACGAAAGTAAACATAATTGAAACCGTTGTTCTCGATACGATCGGACGCTTATTACCAACGCCAACGACGAGCACGCCAATACAATCAAGACCACCTCGATTGTCAGGCGATAAAAAATTGGAAGGCGCAACTGTATTTCCCTCGAATACAACGCTAAACCAATTCAAAGCAAGGCGGGCAAAATGTTTCGATCCAAACTCTTCGGTTTAGTTCTACCGGTATTGATGGTCGTTACAGTTCTGGCGTCAACGGGTTTTACGCAAACAAAACGGTACATGCGATGGGTTGGTTACGGGATTAGCGACGGCTACCACGTTGCTAACCCCGGCCCAAACTCGGACTACTACAATCCGTACACAAAACACAACTCTGCTTTGTGGATTCAAGCCAACGAGCATGCCCCAAGGCAAATAACTGCCCCGCGTTCCTCCGTTTCGAGTTTTAGCAAATATCCAAAATTTTCATCGCCGACTCGTCGCCCTTCAAAACGACATGCTACCAGCACTTCACAGCCGATTCGTAAATCAGAAAATTCATTCCAGCCCGCCCCGAATAAAACCAATGCTCCTGCTCGATTTAAACCCTCGGCACCCGCCAATCCACCCCAAGCTCTTCCCAAAAATTTCTCAACTCTGAATTCTCAGCGTTCCCCCCAACTGGCCACTCCAATTTCGATCGCCCGCTCACTCCCTTCTCCCAAGTCAAACAGCACCCATCTCGAATCCGTCGTGATTGCGGGCGGCATAAAATAATACGTACCTGCGATCTCCGAGATTAGCTTCTTGGATTTTAAACCAACTTTATGCTCTCAGCGGCTCCGCATTTCCGGACCGCTTTTTTTGTGAATTGCCGGCGATCTGGCAGCCTACGTCACGATCTTTGCTCACCTTCCAAGCCGAACTGCTAGCTCTTCACAAACTCAAGCAGGCCCAATAAATGACGCCCGCGACAAGCCTAAAAATCGCTCGCGTTCTCACAGTACGATGCTGTCTCCGATTTGTCTTGACCGCTTGGGAAAGTCAGCCCTATACTCCCCGCGAATGGATTCCCGGCTTACACACTCATTGTTTAAGCCGGATTAAAACGAGATCGGTTAATTGGAGAAACCGCGATGGCGAAAAAAGCCAGCTTTAGTTGTATTGCAGTCTGCACCCTAGCAGTGTTCTTTGTTGTTTTACCGGGCTTAGACAGCGGTCGGGTATTGGGACAAACCAATGCCAACACTCCCGCTCAACTAGCGGCCTCAAAACAGAAACACATCGAAACGCTTGCTGTCGTCAACGGGCACCCCATCACCCGCCACCAAATCTCTCAAGAATGTATGCGTCGTTTTGGCGAAGAGGTTCTTGAAAGCCGGATCAAGAAACTCCTTGTACTCGACATGTGCAAAAAGAATGGAGTGATGATTACGGAGGGAGATGTAAACAATGAGCTGATTGAAAAAGCTAAAAAATTCGGCATGTCGGGTGACAAATACGTACAAATGATTTGCAGTCGTCGTAACATTAGCGTCGACCGCCTTAAAAACGATATTACCTGGCACGAATTAGCCATTCGCAAGTTGGCCGAAAAAAACGTGAAGGTAACAAATCAAGAAATCAGCGAACGGATGGAGTTCGAATTCGGCCCGAAGGTTCAGGTTCGCCAAATTGTTGTCGATTCACTTCAGCAAGCTAACCAAATCCATTCCCAACTTCAAACGGCTCCCGAAAACTTCGAACGCCTCGCCAAACAGTTTTCACTGGACTCCAACAGCAAATCAATGGGGGGATTACTCCAGCCTATCCGGCGGAACTCAGGTCTCCCTGAATTTGAGAAACTCGCCTTCTCATTGAGTCCCAATGAAGTATCCCGTGTTCTCGCGATTGCTAACAATTTCGTTATTTTACGATGCGAGCGTTTCTACCCGGAAGCTGACTTGTCTCCGGCAGAAACCGCATTTCAGCACGAAAGAATCGAGAAACAACTTGCCAGCGACAAGCTTCTTGAATCGGCTCGCATTTTGTTTTCAACGGAACAGAAAAACGCCAAAATCGTCAATGTCATGAATGACAAAGTTCTTGCGAAAGAGATGCCGGGCGTTGCCGCAATCGTCAACGGCCTGCAAATTTTCAAGCGGGATGTTGCGGAAGACTGTATCACCAGATACGGATCGCAAATGCTTGACACCGAAATTAACCGGATGATCCTAATTCAACAATTAAAAACAGCTTCGCTGCGTGTCGAAAAAGCAGACATCACGGAAGAAATCACACGGGCAGCCGAATCACTTGGCCACCTGAATCCAGACGGTAGCATTAACGTTGACGACTGGCTTCAACTCATGACCAACGACGACCTCTCCAAGGTCGATCTTTATATCGAAGATCAAGTCTGGCCAACGGTCGCATTGAAAAAACTAGTGCAAGACAAGGTCTCTGTCACACAAGAGGATATGGACAAAGGATTTGAAGCCAACTTTGGCCCTCGCGTTGAAGTCCTCGTGATCGTAAGCAATGATCACAGATCCGCATTGAAGGTCTGGAACCTAGCCAGCGCTAACCCCACCCCCGATTACTTTGGCAAACTGGCCAATCAGTACTCAATCGAACCAGCCTCGAAAAACAACTTTGGTGCAGTCCCTCCGATTCAAAAACATGGTGGGCAGCCTGACTTGGAAAAAGAGGCATTCAACCTGCAGGCGAATGAACTTTCCAAAGTTGTCCAGATGGGCGAGTACTGGGTGACGATGCTCTGCCTCGGACGCACCGAACCAGTTGTCTCTGATTTTGATGCGGTCAAGGAGGAACTTCAAAAGAATATTCTTGAAAAGAAACTCAACATTGAGATGGCCGAGAAATTCCAAACGCTTCGCCAAGACTCTCAGATTGATAATTTCCTCAGTGGCACGTCTCAGCCTGGAGCATCCGCCATACGATCTGCCCGGCTACAGAATACGAACCACAGTTCGACCCCATCGAACTTAAAATAGTCTGTAAAAAATGCGATCCCCATCGCCCTGTTAGAACTACCAACAGCCGTACTGATTCAGTTCGGCTGTTTTTTTGTCCACATCGATTGCTTTCCTTTCGACAGTCGCAAATTAGAATTTAACCAGCGTAAAATCCCAACGTTGAATTCCTTAAACCTGAATGAGTAATCACTGAGAGCATGAATAAACGCCCATCCACATCACCAGGCATCCCGAAAATCACTGCAAAAAAATTACTGAGTGCAATAATTATCGTTCTGATTATTGCCTATCAATGGTACGCCGAGTCGACGTCAGTTACCGACACGGTGGCTACGCCGCAACCAAGTGTTTTTTCTACGACAACGTCTCAGACGCCCGGCAACGCAACTGCGACTTTGGAGCACCGTTACCTGCGCGACGGACGGGGTGAAAACCTCTTATCTCCAGCCGGACTCGTTTACACCTCCGGGAGAAGCGGACATCGAAGTAAACATGTAATGCGACACGCGAGCGACGAACCAGACCGCCCGGGTCCACATGGCGTCTTTGACGCTCAAGGAGATGATGTTTTCCGATTGATTGACGAAGCTTACGAGTTGATTCAATCAGGTTCGAATCGTGTTAAAACAATCCCTGAAGGAAACGGCAAAACGGAATACATCATTAATATGAACCGGCGAATCGGTTACCTTGGAGGAGAGACCGGAGCACGCAAAAACCACCCCTCCCTCGACAGACTCAACTTAGTTCTCGGCGAAAACCGGGTGATTACCGCGTACCCTTATTAACGCATGCTTGGAATCAACGCCCAAGCGTGAACTCATCGGCCACGAATCAAGCGTTGAAAAATCAAGCGTATAGAAATTAGGTTTGATTAAACCACCGAGGCAATTGCATCGCACAACCGGTCAAGGTTTCCGCTATTAATACCCGCGACGTTGATCCTACCGCTTCCCAGAATGTAGATGGAGTGCTCACTTTTCAGTCGCTCCAC
>JAAEMV010000097.1 GCA_024225195.1 Planctomycetaceae bacterium
GATCTTCCGTGAATTCCATGCGGTATCCAGCATCCGGGAGGGAAGCACAAGCACCACATCCAACGCAATAGCCTCCCTGCAAGACCGTCAGGTCCAAAGAAGTGTCTGCATCTGAGAGTTCGGTTGGATTGAAGTCCACGAAGAAAAAATTCCCTTGTCGAATGTTAAATCCTGTTGTTCTGCGTTACTGGAAGTATGGCAGCAATTCAAGATTAGTCGAGTGAAACTGGAGTGAGGATTTGCCCTCTTCAACTGGGAGTGTCAGGAGGATTTTGATGGCTTTGGCGACGGTGACAGTTATTCGTCTAGCGTTTGAAATTGCACATAAGGAAAAAAGTGTATTCGCTTGCTGCCGATTTTGGCGTGTTCGTTCCAAATCAACGGTGGGTTAGCAACCGTGACAAGGTCTTGAATCATGGTTAGGATGGAATGTTGTGGGGGCGAGTTGTGAGAGAGTAGATGGACTGCCACCACGGTCCGAAGTCGCTGGCAAATGAAGGCATGAGTCGGGAAAACGTGGGCCGATGCCTCAATTGTTCGAGAGACTCAACACTGGTTGGCGATGACGCAAGGCTGGCCGACAATTTTTGTCGATTGATTTTTTCAATTGATCAAGTGGGTCGAAATGGAGTTGCACATTTTCAACCTACGTCATCGGTGCCGAAAAAATAGTTGCCTTATTTGCGAAAAATCTGAACTCGGGTGTCAATTAGGGACTAAATATAACCAGGATGCTAGAATTCGTTGTTACCCATGGGGACGGAGTCTGCGCGGAATATGACGGACTTGTCTTCATGAAAACCACAATATCGTACTAATCGTTTTCGCTCTTCATCGGACTATCGACAATGACGCAGTTGACAGAGCTTCGTAATCAAAATCAGAGCTTCGCCAATAATCAGCTGGATTCTCCACAGGATGCAAACATTCAGCAAACTCAGCAGAGCATCGACGTGTGGGGGATTGTATGGCGGCGAAAGTGGCTGATCATTGTTTTCGCGATTGTTGGCGTTGGACTTGGATACATTTACATGTTGCAAGCGACGCCAATTTATGAATCAAGTGCACAGATTTTGATTGAAAATCGGAAGCCACCTGCGATTCCTATCTCGGGTGTGGATATGCACTATGGATCTTCTTCAGAGGAATCAAAGCACGCAGTGGTGATTACAAGTCCGCACATTCTGGCGCAGGCTTTTGAGAATTACAATCTCAAAAAAATGAGCACTTTTCGGGACGATCCACAGCCCTTGGTGAGTTTGACGAATTCACTCGTTGTGCAGATTGTGGAGGAAGGAACCAATGTGCTGCAGGTAAGCGTTCGCGGTCCAAATCCCGACGAAACACAAAAGACCGTTGATTCGATCGTGAGATCGTATCAATCGTTTCTGGAGATGACTTATAAAGATACCGGTAAAGAGACGAGACAATTAATCGTCAAAGCCAAAGACGAATTAATGGAAAAATGGCAGACTTTAGTCTCGGATTATCGAGATTTCAAAAAGACCACGCCTTTGATGTATCGAGGGCAAGATGTTGTCAACATGCATGCGGAGAGGCAGTCCGATTACGAGCTAGAACGGGTGAAGTTGCAAAAGCAGCTAACCGATCTGTCAAGCTTGATCAGCGCGGTAGCTAATGCATTGAAATCATCGGATGGAGTCGAATCGGTTTTGATCTTGGCGAAGCAGCAAGGTGTGCAACTTCAAGACGGTCTTTCCTATCGTGAATCGCTTCAGCGAGATCGTTATCTTGAACTCCTGTTACAGGAAGAGGATCTCATGAGTCGTCTAGGGAAAGACCATCCGGACGTCACTACCGTGCAGCGGCAGTTGCGAACCTTCGAAAAAATGTTTCCTTCCATGACTGAACAGGGAAAGCCGGACCAAAAAGAGAAGCAACTGCTTGTTTTAGTGACCAATTACCTTTCATCGTTGAAGCAACGCCAATTCCAACTGCAGAGTCAGTATGACAAGTTGAGTGAACTGTTTGGGCAGGAAGAACAGGCGGCGAGAGAGTTGCAGGGTTTTCAAGCCCAGGATGAGCAATTTCGTAGCGAAATTGAGCGTACTCAACAGCTCTTCAACGTGGTCGTAAAAAGTTTGGAACAGATCAGTCTTGTCTCGGATTATGATGGCTACACCTACCAGATACTGGCGAATCCAGCGGTGGGTGTTAAGGTTTCGCCGTTATTGGTGAGGGTGTTGCCGATCTCCGCTGTTCTTGGAATGATCGCGGGATTCGGATTGGCCTACTTGGTGGACGTCGCTGACAACGCGTTTCGAACACCGGATGAGGTGGGGCAAGTGATGCAACTGCCTGTGATTGGCCATATCCCCTTGATGGACACCGCAGCTATTCAAACGCTTCCCGGCTGTGATATCGATCCGGTGATGTGTACGGTTCACGCGCCGAAATCACCCCAGTCCGAGGCTTATCGAGCGGTTCGAACAGCTTTGTATTTCAACAGTCGCGGTTCCAAGCACCATGTCCTGCAAGTGACGAGTCCAATGCCAGGTGATGGAAAATCCACACTTAGTTCAAATCTGGCGGTGACGATTGCCCAGTCGGGCAAGTCCGTGTTGTTGTTAGATGCTGACTTTCGTCGACCAACGCAGCACAAGGTATTTGACATCGATGATCCGGATGTTGGCTTGGCTTCTGTCGTTGCCGGTGACGCTGACCCGGGTGATGCGTGGTGCGACGTCCCTCAGGTTCCCAATCTGAGGGTCATGGCTTGCGGCCCGAGACCTGATAATCCGTCCGAGTTGCTGTCATCAGAGGAATTTGCAAATGTCCTGGAATTACTGCGGGAGCAATTCGATTTTGTGATTGTAGACACGCCGCCTGTTTTGGCCGTTTCAGATCCCTGTGCTGTTGCGGCAAGGGTCGATGGTGTGATTCTTACCTTCCGTATTCATAAGCGTGCTCGTCCACTTGCAGTGCGAGCGCGTGAAGCACTAACCAGTACGGCTGCAGAAGTGATAGGGGTTGTTGTTAATGGCGTCGATCAAGGTGCGGGCGGCTATTACAGTCAATATAGCTATGGTAACGCAGGATATCGATATGCATACAACTACAGCGAAGGCTATGGATCTTACGGATCCGAATCTAGCGAGAACAAGGCAATCAAGGAGTATTTCACGGACGAATCAGCAAGGAATTCTCGAGAGGAACTTGAATCTCGCGGTTAAATGAGGCCTTACCCTCGATTCTGTTGCCTCTGACAAAGAAGCGGGAATTCATGAAGATTGCGATTGTTTATCAAAGCTTCTTTGATCATGAGGGACTGCGGCCAGTGGTAGGTGGGGTTCAAACTTACCTGCTTTTTCTTGGTCGACTTTGTACTCGACTTGGATATCCGACATCGGTTTATCAAGTGGCAAGTAGGACATTTCGTAATACAATCGATGATGTTGAAGTGGTTGGGGTGCCGTGCAAAGGTAAATCGTTTCGCACATATCCTCGACATGTTTGTTCCGCGGCAATGGAGGGCTTCGATCAAAAACAAGATCTTTTGGTTTTTGGATCTGATCGTTTCTTGATCTCGAATGCGCCAGCCCGTTCGCTTGCAATTCAGCATGGGATTTCTTGGGATTTGCCCAGTCGCTATTTGTCGAGCAGGCGATGGTGGCGTGGTGCGGCAATGGGGAGGCTCATGAAATTTCGGCAACGTCGTCGAGCGTTGCAACTGTTTCATGCCTGCCAAAATCGAGTCTGTGTTGATTACAACTTTCCGAATTGGGTTCGCACTTTTTTGCCCGATGAGCCTTCCGGTAAATTTTGGGTGATACCGAATTTCACTAAGGTGGTGGATCCAAACCGGATGCAAAATCGGCAATGGGCAAAGGGGCCACTCAAAGTGTTGTTTGCCCGTCGCTTTACCGAATTTCGAGGAACTCGAATATTTGCAGATGTGGTGGACCGTATTTTGAGCGATTCGGTCGATGTGAGTTTTACCTTTGCTGGTGAGGGACCGGACGAATCGTATCTTAAAAGAAGATTCAGCAATCAGCCTTCGGTAAAGTTTGTCAAATACGCGCCGGATGAAAGTCAGGCTGTTCAGCTGCAGCATCACGTGGCTGTTGTTCCGTCGCTCGGTTCGGAAGGAACCTCACTTTCTGCAGCGGAGGCGATGGGGGCAGGGGCCGTGGTTGTGGCCGCCTCCGTCGGAGGTCTGACCAATATGATCATCGATGGATTCAATGGTCTGCTGTGCCATCCTTCAAGCGATGCGTTCGAACAAAAAATTCGACAATTGGCGGGGGATCGGAAATGGGCAGCCACATTGGCCAGCCAGGGCTACAAGACCGCTCAAGAAGCGTTTTCATTATCTCGCTGGGAAGCATCTTGGGAGGGCGTGCTGCGTCAGATTGCGTCGTGATGTTCAAATGGTTTCTTGGATTCTCGGTGATTCGGTTCTCTGTCTTGCTTTTTGTGGATTGAGCTTGGATATGTCTGGGAAATTCGACGTTATGGAGAAATGGATTCCGTTTCTTGCAAAGCGACTAGGTAAGTTGCGAGAAATCAGTTCTCGGGATTTCACTCGACGCTTGGCAACCGCATCGTTTTGGAGCTTGGCTGGCGCCGTCGGTGCACGACTTATTCTGGCGGGCACATGGATTCTCCTGGCCCGGGTGCTGGGGACAGTTAAATATGGTCAGCTGGGTATGGTTCAAAGTACCGTGAACATGTTTGCTGCTGCGGCTGCTTTGGGGCTCGGGGTCACCGCAACCAAACATGTGGCGGAATATCGAAATCGTAGTCCGGAACGCGCCGGTCGAGTTTTAGGGTTGTGTTTGGGACTTGCCGTCATCTCCAGCGTCGCGGTCGGGCTTGCCGTCTTCGCATCCGCCGAATGGTTGGCATCTGATATGCTTCTAGCGCCTGAATTAACGGTGCCCTTGCAAGTTGCCGCAATCGCTCTCGCTTTGGCCTCCATCGATAGTGTGCAAAAAGCTCTTCTAATGGGTTTTGGTGCGTTTAAGTCGATTGCCGGTCTCGCGATCGTGGCTGCGTTGGTTGCCGTACCCGCCATCTTGTTCGGTGCGATCTACTTTGGAGTTGTAGGTGCTCTGGTTGGTATGGTCGTAGCCGCCATTATCGGGCGTTCATTCGGATTACTTCTAGTCTTTCGACAAGCGAAGCAATTCGACGTGAAGACGCAGTTTTTCGGATGTCTTGCCGAAAAAGCAATTCTTTGGAAATTCAGTCTGCCATCGTTGATGTCCAGTCTCATCATACCGCCGTTGATGTGGTACGCGTCTGCTCTATTTGCACGACAGCCTGGTGGATTCGAGCAGTTAGGGATTTTTACCGCAGCCGTCGTTGTGCGAAACCTAATCGTGTATGCAGGTTCAAATGCATCAGCTCCCTTGTTGCCAATGATTGCAGAACGAGCAGCAGGAGTGTCACACAAATTGGAAGCCACTAACGTGATTATTAGCTGGGCGATGGGCATATTGATGGCGATCCCCGTGCTCTGTTTTCCGGAGGTGACAGTCATCGCGTTCGGAAAAGATTTTTCCAGTGAAGACTTTGTATTGGTCCAAGCATTAACGGTAGTTTCAGCCTGCATCATCATGTATAAGCATGGACTTTCGCGTATTCTGATTGTTCGGAATATGGTCTGGTTCGGCGTCGCCAGTAATGTTGTGTGGGGCGCGATTCTTGTGTTCGCATGTCATCAGTTATTACCGTTGGGGGCGTTGGGTCTGGCGCTGGCATACCTGATCGCCTACGTCGCCAACAGTGTTCTTGCGGTCCCCTTTTACTTTATGTTGAAGGTGATTCCGACCGGAACGATTGTCTCACGGTATGCTGCTGTGGTTTGGCTGACTCTTGGTGGGCTTGTCTACTTCGTCGATTTAAATGTGAGTGTTGTCTACCGCGCGCTGGTGTGCCTCCTAGCATTCATTGCTGTTGGATGGGCTTTTGCTGGCATGACAAAATCTGCTCTCGGTGACGATGGTCCTCTGCCAAAATCCCCGTCCTTCTCATTGGAGACCTAAGGATCTCGCATGGCGATCGTTGCCTTAATAAGTGTCATAGCGGTAGTCCTGACAGTAGTGCTGTTGTTCTGGCGTCCCGAGATTGTCCTAGGTGCTCAGTTGATGGGATTGCCGTTCTTTGGTTTCACTTTTCAGGCGGTGGGTATCGGGTCAGGCGTGATTTATTTCATTTTTGCGCTCACGATGATCGCAGGAATCGTCTACTCGATTCGTGCACGTGTAGATCTCCAACCCTGTACACCGATTGAATATCTTATTTTCGCAATGTTGGCCTACCTTGCTTTCAGTTTGGTCTTTACGCCGGCTCCTGAGTATGGACGTGAGAAAGTGTTGCTTTGCCTGGGAATTATTGGTCCTGCTCTTTGGATGGGACGAATTGCAGGGCAATCCAAAATGGGTGTGTCCAGATTGCTCGAAGTGCTTGGCTTTTATGGAATGGTGACCATTTGGTTATTGGTTTATGTGTATTCGGTCACGCAAGGTGAAAGTACTCGCTTCAGGGCTGGTTTTGGTCCTCTCGCGATTGGATATACATCCGCGACTGCCATCGTGGCCTGCTTTTACATTACGCTGGAAAAAAAGAATCCGATTTTTCGTGTGTTTTCGATCGTTTCGATCGCTGCCGGTTTGGTGGTGATTGTTGCAACAGGATCGCGTGGCCCAATGGTCGCATTACTTGTCGGTGGGGCAGTCAGCCTATGTCGCGGTCGTGGAAATCTTCGGGCGGTTTTTGCGCTAGTTTTGGTCGTGGCACTTGGCGTCTTCGCAATATTGAAATACTCGCCCGAATCGGGACAAAATCGGCTGTTGAGTCGGAATAAGTTTGCTCGCATGTCGGCGTTGGGACGTGTGGAGTTGCTGCAGTTGGGGGTCGAGCACTTTCTCGAAAACCCAGTAGCGGGTGGTGGTTCTGGTTCTTTTGCTATTTTCGCGTTCCGAACCGACGAGCGAATGTATGCCCACAATGTGGCTCTGGAAATTGCGGGAGAGTGTGGCCTGATAGGTTTGTCTTTATTTTTCGTCGCGGTCTTCAAGGCTTGTCAGGAGATTCGATTGATTCGTCGTGGCGCGATAAATGTAACCGAGAATAGTGGGCGGATAATCGAGTTTATGTTTGTCGCAGGCTTGACGAATGCGGTGATCAGTTTTGACCTTCCGCAGCAAAAAATACTATTTGTCTCATTAGGGGTCCTGGCGGGGCTCTCACGACGACGCATGGAAATGAATCACACGAGCCTTCGTCAGGATTCGGTGGAATCGACGATGAACTTGCAACGAGTATGATTTGAGCAAAGACAAAGACATCATTGGGTATTCTTGCCGACACAGCGGGGGCTGAAGCGTTGCGGATTGCTTACGTATTTCACTGTCTCATGTCGACAGAAAGTGGGGTCTCTAAAAAAATTGGCACCCAACTGCGTGCCTGGCGATCGTTGGGCCACCATGTTCATGCTTTTCAATACAGTCGTGACAACGCGAAGTCACATGAGCATGAATTCGGTAATGACCTTCCCTGGAAGGAGTTTCCCTATCGCGCCGGTTACTTTCGACGAGTCATGGATTGGAGGGTTTTGACTGATGAGGTGGCATCTTGGAGACCGGATATTATCTACTTTCGTTATGATGTGTTTGCGCCTTCGCTGTATGCCTTGTTTCGAAAACGGGCGGTTGTGTTTGAAATCAATACGGATGATTCGGTGGAATACTCCATGGGGTCGCGCGTGCGAGGTATTTACAATAGGTTCACACGGAACCAAATGTTGAAAACGGCCTCTGGTTTGGTTTTTGTATCCAATGCTGTGGCAAACCGCCCCGCCTTTCAGATTGATCTGCCATTCCGCGTGATCGGTAATTCGGTTGACATTTCCTCAATTCCAGACTGGAATTCAGGTCGAGGAAATGGAAAAGAAGCAATCATGATTGGCTCGAAGGAATGCACTTGGCAAGGAATTGATAAGTTGTCGGTTCTTGCCGAGCGTATGCCTGATTGGAAATTTCATGTAGTTGGTTGCGATGGAGAAGGTACAGGAAACCTAAAATATCATGGCTTCCTACCTCGTTCCGAATACGAGAAAATTATCTTTCGCTGCTCGGTTGGGATTGGATCGTTGGCTCTTCATCGTTACGGTGTTGACGAAAACTCGACACTCAAAACGGGAGAGTACCTGGCTTATGGATTACCTGTTGTTTTGGGGTATCAGGAAACTGATTTCGTAGGTGAGTACGATTATGTCTGCCGCATTCCGAATGTGGAGAAAAACGTTATCAATAGTTTTGGCCAGATTCGTGAATTCATGAATCAATGGGTAGGTCGACGCGTCGATCGATCTGCCGTGGCGCATTTGGATGTTTCCGTTAAAGAAATCCAACGTGTGGAATTTCTTCAAAGTATCGTCAAAGGATCTTTGTCTTAGATATGGAAATAGTTCTTTTACCAAACTAGATTGTTTGGGCATTGGCAAGAGTCCTTCACGCATTTTGTATCGAATCAATTTCCTGGAACATAACGAGATGGAAACCTAGTTGTTGAACATCTGACGCAGCATGTCACAACCATATTGTCGATTGGATGTTTGTTGTTGGTCGGGCTGGGTCGGCGATTTGGAGGCATTGACGACAGCATGCGGTACTCGTGTTCACCATCTTCCCATGGGGAAGAGACCCTGCACTTTTGTCCGTTGACTCGCCACCCTTATTGAGAGCGCAAAGTTCGATCTGGATGTGTTTTTTTCCTGCCGTTATGCTTTTCTCGTTGTTTGGAATGTGTTTGTTGTTTTTCCTGACGAAGCGCTTCGTTCCACGGCGAATGTGTTTGCGTTGTCATTGATGGGGGAGCGAGTTCCTCAGCAGTTTATGCAGTGATCGTGAAACCAGGTTCACGCTAGGAGCAGACCCTGGTGATCAGCGTTTTGTAATCGTATCTAAGGGAGCAACCAGTTTTTGGCCATGGCGTCTAGGCGTTTGCCCCCAAGAATTTCCAGCGAGTCTGTTCCCACAGTAATGCGATTGGAATTCTTGCCAAGCACGGTTTATTGGGCTTTATTTATGTTTACTCGAACCCACTGGGCATACTTTGGCCGACTGCTGTTGGCTTTCGACGAGGATATACCTTCCCGTCGGTGTTCAGTCGGTTTGTTGCGACGTTACTTTCCTGCACCACGTTCGGAGTCTTCTCCGTCATGGATTACGATAGGGGTTTTATGTGCATTCTTGCCTTTTTGTTGGCGAACTCCTGCCGCGCTCATCACGTGGCTGAGTTTAAGCAAAAGTGGAGTCATCGCCGCGCAAAGACGAATTCTGGACGGTCTTTTATCGTGGTTCAATGAACCGACGATGTTTGTGGAGTAGAACCTAGTGGCATCCTCAGTTTCCAATCAAGCGATGGACGATTCGAGCTGTCAATCGAGTCGACCACTTCGCATTTTGCATGTGATCTCGACGCTCGGGAGAGGTGGGA
>JAAEMV010000098.1 GCA_024225195.1 Planctomycetaceae bacterium
ATCGCTTCATTGACGATTGCCATCTCATCGTCGCTACGGGGTTTGTAAATCGGTAATTTGTGTTTTTGGTCGTATCGATGATTCAATATCTGAGCTCGAAATTCGTCGAGATAACCAGCTAAAAAGGTCAACCTCGCTTCAATCGTTCGTTGGTTGTGACCGTGATTAAACCACTCAATTTCACAGCGCTCAATTAATTGTTTGTCTGTACCGCCAGCGATTTTATTTCGCTGCATCGTTTTATAGATCAGAGCAAGTTCTTGCTGACCGGGCTGGGCAGCGTGAAACGGCGACTTTTTAATCTCCGTACCATCAATATTTTTTGGCGGCTGGATGTTCACCGGTTGGAAGGTTGGTAAGAAATCTGCGTTCTTATCGCCATAGAGGTCAATCGAAATCTTCTCAATGAAGGTCTCAAGGAAAGCTCTACGCGATTTGAGTAACGCAGCTTGTTCCCACTCGAGACGCATGATCTCTTCAATTGCGGGAAGGTAACGCCGATCACGACCAGTGAGGTAGATCATTTGGCTGGCCGCTTCTTTGGCGTTGGTGATCATCGTCAGCAGGTGGCCACCGTTAAGCGTGGTGTTGGCGTAATATCGGACGCCAGTGTTGGTCGGCAATAAAAAAGGGTTGGTAAGGTTGATTCGGCGTCCGTTGCTGCCCAAGACGTACTGACGTTTCCCATCAATTGTTTTATGTGGTCGATGATTTAGAATTCGATTGAATTTGGCATCGAAGATATATTCGCTGATCAACCACCTGCGGTCATAAGTGAATCCTGGGAGGTTGGCGAACTGCCCAGAAAATAGATCTTGATGGTCGATCAAGTTGCCGTAATCGGGTGTCTTAAGTTTTTCAGCAAGCTTATCTGCACCTAAATTGCCTAGTTGGTTTTGTAACCAGACCGTAATCAAATTTTTATCTTCATTAGAGAGTTCAGTAGAATTTGCCGGCGGCATTAATCCAAATAGCAATTGCTCCTGAATCTGATTGAGAAGATGGAGTTTTTCGTTAACTGGAAGATGCCCCAAGTCATCCAAACGAATACCACCTTCTTGGTTCCCATCCAGGTGGCAATCGGCGCACGAGTTTTCAATAATTGTTTTCGCATCCGATGGGAAAACGAGAGTCTTAGCGGATGTGGTGTATTCCGTTACCTGCGCAAATCCCAA
>JAAEMV010000099.1 GCA_024225195.1 Planctomycetaceae bacterium
CGAGGCTTATCGGTGTTCGCTCGATCAAGCCGGTCATGAGTGTTCCGTATTCGTTTCTTGCGGAAAGCAACTCTCGGATGGAAAGTGTGGGGTCCGATTGAGATGGTCTGCGCGACGAGCAACACGGTATCAGAGAAAACAGGTTTCGAAGCAATTCAAGATTTACTCCAAAACGTCCCTAGCAGGATCGAATGTATGAGTCGGAAAACCGTACATCGATAAAAGAAACGTCGAATGAAAAAAAATTGTTCGTTCGTGTTATATCTGTCGGTCGTTGCACTCACGTTTGTAGTGGTGACGATGCTCATTGTGAAAATTTAATGACAACAGAATTGCGAGAACTGTTTAAAACGAGCTGCTGATGCGAACACGATCTTGTTAGCGAAAAAGGAACTCGGCATCGCTCTGGAATATACGGAACGTGAAAACATGACGACCGGCAGTACCCACGTTTTTATTCCTCGCCCGGTTGCAGTGTGGATTTTTGGTACACCAAATAGAAAATAGCCTATAACAAATTGGGCACATTTCCTGCTGATGCAGATAAGTCCACGGCTTCTAACCGGCTTCTCAATCTGCAGAAAACGATTGTTGACCAAGGTGAGCATGTACGTGTGGCGGTCCGCAAATTCGTTTCCTTCTGTCAGCGGCAGTTTGCATTTGTAACAACCGCCCTAACTAATCTTGGCATGATGTGCGGAGCTTTCACCATCTGTGCCGGTGCTAACGCAATTCGTTGTAAGGCCAGGCGGGCTGCAGGTACGGTCGCTTACAAACTTGTTACCAAACTAACGTGTGGATTCGAATAGGATTGGTTTGAGTTCGAAAAGAAAAGAATTGAAACCAGGAG
>JAAEMV010000100.1 GCA_024225195.1 Planctomycetaceae bacterium
AAAAATGACTTTTTCAGTTTGAATTCCGCAGACATCGAAAAACGAATGAACCAAAATGGAGCTACAGCAATCACCGACGGTTACAGCTCAATTTTTTCGGGCAACTTTGACGGAAAGATTCACGAGGTAGAGATTTATTCACTCTGGGCCGCTACGAAGAGCTTTCCAAATTTTGATGAAGTCAGAAAATGCGAAGCCATCGAGAAACGATGCAAATCTATTATTTCGGCCGCCAACCTTGGTGATCGCGGGCCGAAAGTCCTAGAAACCGTGAACAAGGAAATCAAAGAAAAACAACTCGACATTAAACCCTTTAAACTAAGCGAAATGCGGCTCGCGTCGCAATTGCCGGCAGGTCGGTTTCAAGTAAGTTTTAGTAGAGTTCATCCAGGCAACACCGATGATCCGCCGAAAACGATGCATGCGATTTATTTCGTCAAGCAGGCCAACGCCAAGCCCCAGATTACTTTCTATGGACTTCCGATAAAGTAGTCGAACCCTTCGTGCGTTTCCCAAGGCGGGCGAGCCAAAACCCTTTTCGCACGCTCATGTCGTTTATGAGCTAGGCACAAGGAATCAGATCCAAACATCACCCCAACTTGCAGGTGCCTCATTCGGCATTGGTGGTTTGGGGTCTGACATTCTTGCCTCAAGAATTCGAACCTCTTGATCGATCGAAACTAAAAGATTTCGATAATTTCGATTGGTCATCATCTCCGGATTCGACCTCGCTTTATTCTCATAAAGCTGTTTGATGCTCGTTAGCTGCCTAGCCGCCAGCTCGAGGACGCGGTCGATGTGATTTTCATCCCGAGTCGGCCAAAGATTCTCACGACAGAACATTAACACTAAAGAAGCAGCTGCCCGTATTTCTTGCGGGTGCTTTTTTGTTTCCAGTTGAAGGGTGCCGTGGATTAACCGCATCGCCTGTCCCCAGGGACTAAGCTCCTCCAGCCACCGCTGCCCATCCTCTGTCTCCCACGGAGCAACGACTTCAACAGCTTTCTGATTTCGCATAACCTACTCCCAAAAGGGTTGCCACGAAGCTGGGGGATCAATTGCGGTTTGCCGGTTTGACATTCCCATTCGCCGACTGAGGATTTCAATTTCCCGTTTAAATTCTTCGATGGTACTGTTGTAAGAACGATGTTCCGCCATCGTCAAAGGCTTACCTGTGGAAGACGTGGGAGGTGCCTTAGCAATTTGCCGAGCTTTTCTCAGAATCGCCTTAAGAGTTCCACGCTCATTTTCTGGCCACATTTCATCCCGACCAAGGAGGATTGCAAAGGCAAGGATCATTCGCATTTGTGCCAATGAGACAGCACCTTCTGGCTTTCGAAGCTCGTCATCAATGACCATGGCGAGGTTAGTTTTTCTGAAAAGAGCGTAAAACCAATTTTGAGCCTTGGGGTGAATCCAAGGTGACAAATCATTTAGCTCTTTCATCGAGACAACTCCTATTTCCACTCGTCATGGCAATTGTTACACGACTGATCAATTAAGTTGATCGCAGTCGAAGCAGCTTCGTAATCGTTGTTCATTACCGCATTTTTGGTTTGATTGGCCGCCTCAATCATGGATTTAGATAAATCAAGATAACCGTCGTCATCAGCGTCCGTCATATTCTCCATCATTAGGGCGTACCCCATCGCGGCAACCAATTCTGATTCGTGGAAAATCTTTTCAGTCCCGCCGGAGAATTCTTTTTCATTGGCGCTTAACTGCTTGAGCAACTCTTTCGATTCCTGCAGACGCTTCATAATAGGACTGCGATCGACAACCGCTGACCAGTCTAACTCTTCGGGAGCTTTCTCAGACGCACTAAAGTTTCCGCCGCGCACCATTTCCTCAAGATCACCCTTTCGCCGTTTACAGCTTTCGTAAGCTTGAATCGTACCCACTCTGGAATTGGCGGCAGCGCGTTCGAATGAAATTTGAGCCTCGTTGGCAAACCTCTTCCATCTGACTTCTGAATCGTATTCCCGAACAATACCGAACAACATCGACAACATCGAAAACGATTGATGCGCTTTTGAATATTCACTTTTAAATTTCACGGGTGTCGTGACTTCCATCGCTAACCGCTTTTGGATTGACTTTACTTCGTCTTCAATGGTCGTGGCCGAGACTAGGCCGGACCATTGCGAGGTAGTCTCTGAAGTGTTTGTGTCGCCACCTGCGGATTCGAAGCCACCTGAAGTTTTATTTGCTACAGACTCTCCCGGAGTCAATTGCGCAGGGCGTGGCCCGACAAGCCCGTCTTCGAAAAGATTTCTAAAATAGATACCATCCCATTCCTTTTCAGAAAATTTCGGTCGCTTTACGCGGGTTACCTTTTTAGACTTGCGCTCCTGCACCTGAGTTGCGGCGATTGTACCTCCAGCAAAGGTAGAAAAGATCAAAAACCAGACTATCAACGTCTCTCGACACATATAAGTTTCCGCAAATAAAAGACTTTTTGCTTTGTAGTAAATAATTATGAAGGTCAATTCCCCGCAATACAACAGTAAAACATCACTTCCAAAAATCATTGTTGATAAAGTATAGAATACCTTTTGAAAGCTTAAACGTTCAAAAAACACGCCAACTCCCTCATTATTCGCGGCCACCTGCATCCTAAAGTAGAGACATGACTTCAGATTCCGATCTTAATCCGCAAAACCCGAATGAACCCACTGAGGGCGAACTGGATGGTAACGCCTCTAGTCGCCGGGAGTTCTTACGGGGTTTTAGCGCGATCGATGCCATTCGCCGCGAATCTGCAAAAGCACTCGATGAGGCGTCTGTCAAAGCAGACGCCAACAAAATTTTACAAAACCGCCAATCCGGTTACCTCGAATATTACTCAAAAAATGCAATGGCCTGTGAGTTTGAAATATACTTCAACCTGCATCAGTACAAGCATTCGGGAATGGCCACAATGGAGGCTTTCCAACTCATCGATCTGCTCGAAGATCAACTTACGATTTACAGAGACCACAGCGAATTAAGCCAAATAAATCGGGTAGCGTTTGAAGAAAATGTTGTCGTTGAAGATCGGTTATTCCAACTTCTGTCACTCGCAAAAACAATATTTATAGAAACCGAAGGCGCGTTTGACATAACCTCAGGTCCTCTGACTCGATTGTGGGGTTTCGAAAAACGAAAAGGCAATCTTCCTGCCCAAAATCAAATACAGGAAATGCTTCCGTCAATTGGATCCGATCAATTTCAACTGAACAGCGAAGATTCTACGATTAGGTTCGCATCAAGAGATCTAATGCTAAACCTCGGCGGAATTGGTAAAGGCCATGCCCTGGATCGAGTCAGGGAGCTGTTCAGCTCAAGAGAATTAAACAACTACGTCGTTCACGGCGGCCAGAGTAGCGTCATTGCAAATGGAAATTCAACAGAATTTGATGGCGACTCATCAACTTCACCCAGTGACCACCAAGAAGCCTCTCAACTTGGATGGACAGTCGGCATTAGCCACCCGACTTTACCAGGCCAGCGATTCGCGGAAGTTTACCTTCACAACCAGGCGCTCGGAACATCGGGAAGTGCGCGGCAAGGATTTTACCACCAAGGGAAAAAATTTGGACATATTATTGACCCCAGAACGGGATGGCCGGCGGACAAGTATCTCTCCACGACCGTCATCTCTGAGTCAGCCGCAATCTCAGATGCCTTAGCAACCGCGTTTTTTGTCATGCCGCTTGATACCATTCAAACTTATTGCGACCGCAATCCGGAAATCAGCACCATCCTTGTTGCCGAGAACCCAAACGTTCGAGGCCAGCTCAAAATTGAAACATTCAATTTGCCGGATGAAAATTGGAAACAATTGACCTAATTATTCACCGACCCAACCAAGGCTTTATTCGAAGCCAGACGATTCACTGTCAACCCTTTTTAGAACTGTTATCTAGCGACATGAAAAAAGCACTCATTATTATCGGCGACGCCTCGGAAACACTCGACACAATGTATCCCTACTACCGACTTCAAGAGGCTGGAATCCAACCGGTAGTCGCCGCGCCGGAAAAACGGAAATATCAAATGGTCATGCACGAAGTAAAACCCGGTTGGACAATCACAAAAGAGTGGGAGGGATACACCATTCAAAGTGAAATCTCCTTTAGCGATGTGAAGGCAGACGAGTATGCAGGAATTTTTTTCTCAGGGGGCCGCGCTCCCGAATATATCCGTTACGATCCAAGCCTCGTTGCAATTACCAAGTACTTTTTTGAGAAGCAATTGCCCATCGCCAGTGTCTGCCATGGAGTTGAGATCCCAGCCTACGCTGATTGCGTCCGCGGGCGTCGCATGGCGACTGTGGAAAAATGCCGATTCGACCTCGAATCATGCGGTGGTATTTTTGTGAACGAACCATGCGTGATTGATAAGAATCTCGTCTCCGGCCGGACCTATCACGACAATGGACATTACCTTGCTCCCTGGATTAAAATGCTTGAACAAGGCGGTTCAGCATAGCACGAGTTGCAAAACAACTGAAATCCGGAACAGATACCGGTAATTGACTTCGATACCCCAATAAAAAAATTAAGCCGGGACTCGATTTGAGCTCCCGGCTGAATCCGTTGAATTTTCACTAGAAAACTCTAGTCTTCGCGGCTTGTCACTTCCAACAAGTGGTAGCCAAACTGAGTTTTCACAGGGCCTTGAACCTGATTAACATCAGCACTGAACACAACTTGGTCAAATTCAGGAACCATTTGCCCGGGGCCGAACTCTCCCAAATCGCCACCCTGGAGTCCTGAAGGGCAAGACGAATGTTCCATGGCAGCTTCTGCGAAATCAGTTCCGTTAGCGATCTCAGACTTCAACTGTTCACACTGCTCCAAAGTGTCGACGAGAATGTGACGTGCGGTGGCCTTAGCCATGTAAATACTCCTGATAAAAAACTGTTCAAAAAGGAAACCCGACAACTGGGTCACCGACCCCGCGGGGACGGCTATTGTGCAGGCTGAAAGATATTCTGCAAGAACGCCAGAACGACAAAACTAGATGGAACCAGAGCCTTCTGGTTTAGCTTCTGGTTTAGCTTCTGGTTTAGCTTCTGGTTTAGCTTCTGGTTTAGCTTCTGGTTTGGCTTCTGGTTTGGCTTCAACAATCTCGACGATAACCTTCATGGCACCGGCGGGAGTTTCGTTGCCGTCGGTATAAAACGTCAATTCGCACTCCTGTGTACCAATCGCCTGGGCGGCCTTAAACACGACTTCGAGTTGATGCGTTTTCTTGGTTTCTTTGTCCGCCAGCACATCGAACCCTTCACTGTCACTGCGGACATCCGTGATCCGGAAGGGGGCAGTACCGATCAACAAAATTTTCTTCGTTACGCTTTGGCCGACCTCGACATCACTCAAGTTCAAAAGTTTGGGAGAAATTTGAATAGGAGCGACCACATTTCCACTGAAGCTAATTTGTTTTTCAGTAAGAATTGGCCGATTTGCTCGATCTCTCATCCGCTGGTTCTTTTCAAAGACGACAAATAGGTCTCCTTTGGCAAATCCTTGCTCAACCGAGTCTTTGAGTTGAGCCTTCATTTCATAGTTAACTAACTGCCCGCGTCGAAGAGTCTCCTTCACGCTCAGAACCTTAATGGCACCCGAGGTACTTTTGACATCAAGCACCCTTAAATTCGGATTCCCTGACGAGCTAATCTTTATCGTTTTGACCGGGAAACTGTCGCCTTTCATTACCTGGCCAAATTCAATCTGCGGTGGGGAAAAACTAATTCCGCCAGAAACAATTGTGCCACGGACCGTCAATTGACATTCACCAACAAACGGCTTGTCAAACCTCACAGTCACGGTTGCCTGCTTGAATCCGGTGCCGACCGCAGGAGTGTTAAACTGACACAATATCTCGCCTTCTTCGTACATCTTCAGGACTTTTTTGGTTGGCGTCGCAATCGTGCAACCGCAACTCGAAGATACAGACCGGATCGTGATATTTTCTTTGTAGATGTTCTTAATTTTGAATCGAAATTCGGGCTTTTCACCTAGGTTCACTTCTTTAAAGTCGTGAACGTATTCGGTAAACATCTTCCGAGCCCATTCTTGGCCCTGCAGAAAGCTCCCCGCTCCCAAATACGCTACAGAGACAACCAAGAGGCGAATTAATATTTGATGATTGAACATAATCGGTTTAACTCAACGCAGTCGAAAAGAACTAGAGGAGAAAGTTTACCGCGATTAGCCTGTGATTCATAGGTTGCACTCTCGAAGGACAGCAAATAGCTCTGGAGCTAACAAGAAATTACTTCCCAGACCACCTATTTTTAAATCGAATAGCAAAACACGCCGACTGCACAGCATAAGACCAGTTCAATCGTAAGTGCCTGGACATGATGCAGCATGCCGAAGAGTTGAGCCTTCTGAAACTGAGCTGGCGCGAAATTTCAATTAGGAAAAAACAAGCCCGCCATTCCAAACTGCCTAAACGAGATAGTTTATATTACGTCGTCAAAATCAATTTCCGATTGGTTCCAGTTTCACACATCAGTGAGTTTGAGTTGATGAAAAAGCACCGATTATTTGGCCCTGCAATTTTAGTGACGGCCGCATTTATTGGACCTGGGACAGTCGTAACTGCAAGTCGAGCGGGCAGTGATTTCGGATTTTTATTGCTTTGGGCGATCGGTTTCTCCGTATTTGCAACCGTCGTACTTCAAGAAATGGCGGCTCGCGTCGGGGTCGTCACAGGGCAAGGGCTAAGTCACGTCATTAAGAACGCCATCGACAATCCAATTTTTCGATTCGGAATTTTGGGGTTAATTTTAATCGCGATTTTGATTGGAAATTCAGCGTACCAGACAGGTAACATTCTTGGTGCTGCTGCGGGATTGGAAGCCATTATCCCGGCTGGCAATTCCGACTTGAGTTCAACCCCTTTAGAGGGCCCAAATGCGACACCGAACCAGTCATCAGGCCAATCTCTCAATTTCAAGGTCCTTATTGTCAGTCTGGTCGCGGCTGTCACGTTGACAGTCATTTGGATTGGCAGGGTTGATTTATTGCAAAAGATTTTGACTGTATGTGTCGGCCTAATGAGTTGTCTATTTCTCTATTCAGCGATCGCCTCCGAACCGCAATGGTCTAAAATTGCGGCCGGATTTGTGCCAAGAATACCAACAGGCAGCGAATGGTTTGTGATCGGCATTATTGGAACCACGGTAGTGCCCTATAACCTATTCCTGCATGCCAGTGCTGCCGCTCAGCAATGGGGAGGTGATTCCTCAAACGATGACACGACAACGGCAATAAAGTATTCGCGAATCGACACCATTCTCTCTGTCGCACTCGGCGGCCTGGTCACTTGTGCAATTCTCATCACCGCTTCAATGGCATTTCACGACACTAGCACCCCTAGCGGAAGCGGCGGACTGGACATCGCTAAGCAGCTTGAACCAGCCCTTGGTGTAAATTCCAAGTTCATTTTTTCGCTTGGTCTATTCGCGGCAGGTCTCACTAGCGCTATTACGGCGCCGGTCGCTGCCGCCTTCGCGGTTTCCGGCTGTTTTGGATGGAGCGGTCGCCTCTCGGATAACAGATTGAAAATCACTGCCTCGGCCGTGGTGCTGATCGGATTTGCATTCGCTATTTGGCTTGGTAAAAGCCCACAACAGACAATCATTTTGGCACAAGCTGCAAATGGCCTGTTGCTCCCCTTACTTGCGATTTTACTCTTAGTGATCTGCAATCAAAAATCAGTCATGAAGAACTTCCAAAATAGGAAATTATCCAACGGTCTCGGAATCTTAATTCTGTTAATTACTGCAGTGATTGCGGTCAATCAAATGAATTCCGTGATCAAAAAAGTTCGTGACATCGCGAATCCGACTAATACATCAGCAATTGGGGTTTCTCTCAGAGATTCCAAAGCTGATACCAATAACCAAAAGCAGAGAATCGCATCACGCGTGGTAAGTCAAATCTGAAAATCTCGATTGTAAGCGACGTCCCACTTACT
>JAAEMV010000101.1 GCA_024225195.1 Planctomycetaceae bacterium
CACAGCTGAGATAACTAACCAATAAAAGCAAGTCGCGTTAGAGTAATAATCTCTGATACGCCGTGAGCCTTTTTGCATTAATACGGGTCAGTTTTGTGACTTTTTGCGGGCCAGAACTTTCTTGAAATTCAACAGCAACCGGGAGTAACGAATAAGACCAATTACTGCAAGTATCAATGTGGCAGCGCCGAGAGGGAGGATCACCACAGGGGGAAATGGTAGAAAACGTGAGGCGAACGTTAACATGAAAACGACCATCAGGGCGAACAACAGCTTTAGTAGTCCAGTGGCCCCATTTGCAAGGTCTTCGTTTCCCAGGAGTCGTCCCAAGCGTAATAGAAAAAGTAGGAAGCAGGTGAAAGCGGTGATTGTCAGCAGACTGGACAGGAGAGAGACAAACGGGGGCATCGACAAAAACAATCCCGCGACCCCAAGTAAGATGACCAGCAAATTAAGGGAAACCGCTCCGTAAATGGCATTCTTGCCTTCCATCTCATCTGGCGCCGAAAGACACATTACTTTACCAGTGAGACTAAGAATGCTGGCGGCAACCACAACGTAACCCAAAAACTGAATGATCCGGATGAGCATGATCAGGGTGTTAATTCCACCGGACATCGCAAACGGCAACAACGTCATTAAAATGATGGCCAACGCCGTTAACTCCAGACCATAAAAAACCAGGTTGATACCAAGCGGCACTTTGCTGGATAAAAGGGAAGCAATCCTAGATTCGTCAGCATTTGCGATAATCGGTTTCATATTGGGCCTGTAAAGAAGATTGTGTAACTGGTTAGTTTTGAGATTAAGTAAGTTTGTTGGCAATCAATCGTGGTTCTTCTGCAATTTCAGTGGGTAGTGCCTTAAGAGGCGTGAATTTTTTATTCTTTAATGATGAACGATTTACGAGAACATTACCGTGCGTTGCTTGGCCTAGATTCTTCATGGCGAGTGGATGAAGTCAACCTTAAACTTGAAGACCAGAAAGTGGAAATGAGGATGTCCCTTTTGTTGTTAAAAGCCTGTTTTGGGTCTCGGAATATTAGAGGTTAGTTTGGTTTAACTTAGGCGGCAAGCGAGCCCTTTCTCTAGCTCGCGTTAAGCCGCCAGCGACGGTATTACATGTGTCCCTCTTCGTTTGTTTGAACCCCCAAAACGGTACTTGACACCTTTGTTTCTTTCCCCGCCCTACCGGAGAAGCTTTGATTGACAACGGGCTAGACGCGATTCCAATTGTTGGTACTGTTAAGGGTGCGTACGAAATTGGTGACGCAGTAATTGACCTTGGCGGCTCTGTCCTTGAAGGAGTCGATGTTGATGAGGAAGAACTGGGCGACAAAGTCTGGGACGACCTTGAGGGCGACGCTTGGGACTAGGTTCTTGATAGATTGATTCGGCGAGGCACCTTGAGTCTAGGTGCCTCGCTTTTTGGAGATTGAATGAGTCAGATACTTTTTTACGTTGTCGCTCGCCGAGTTTTCAACGAGCCATTTATTTTTGAATTCCTGTTCGGCGATTACACCCAAGATACAGAATCACGACACTACGCAATACCTTTCCCCTCCGACGATGTGGCGAGATTTAGCAAAAATATTGCTGCGTTTCCAAAAATAATCGGTGGACATAGTTTGGTGGTTTCAAGAGGCCTAAAAGAAACTATTGAGTCTTTGGTGGATGCCAAATGGAGGACTGCTGAGATCGCTGAGCCTTTCGTCTATCCATGGGAAGGAAAAAATGGGTTCGAATTGTTCGACGAGTACCATGAGCGGCAAATGGAGAGATGTTTGGCAACTGGCAAAAGCGAACACGAGTGTGACATGTCTCAAACCAATGACCCGACTCTTGCCTACTACGATCTTGTGAACGAATATATGACAACGTCCTTCGTTTCTGAGACAGACTACTTTGAGTTGGTCGCCGCACATTCAACGAACATGATAAACAATGGTGATTTCGACGATGTGGTTGCAATGGACTTCGATGTCGTGCCAGTAAAGTTCGTGACTGCAACACAAGATTGGAGCAAGTGGTTCTCGATGGAGTTACTGGTGAAGCACAATATCCTAAAACTTAAATCAGATCTTTTTGCAATTAGCCCAAAGGTGTTCGGTCTAATGGACAATTGCTTTGAACGAAGCTATTATGAAGTTCACGAGATTCGCAAAAGCGATTACCCAATTGTCGTTGCTTGAGCCTTCATTCCCGTTTAATGATGGTTGGCGGTTTGGCTTTGCTGGCAACCCTGCAAAAAATCCTCTAACAAGCGGCTTTTTCTGATCGCCCAAATCTGCCTCGTAAGTGCTGTCCCTATCAGTAAGAGAGTTGCAAGTGAATTTTCACGGCATAATCGAATCCACCCGCGAATGCACGCGGCGCGCTCAAGATTCATATTCAGACTTGAACTGGCGGGCGGATCGGATCAAGAAGCCTTTCAGGTTCTACCTTAATGGGGATTGGCGTTTTAATACGCAGTTTCGGGACCAACGAACACTCTTGCAACGTGGAACCGTTGTATGGGGTGCTATTGTTCAGGCCAACAAGGTTTTGTTTGAGCAAGGCGGCTCTTGCGCAAGCCTTCCTGCCGCGATTATCTACAGTCTGGATCCCGTCTACGATAACGATCCTGATCGTCTGATTGAACACGCGCACAATTTGTATGATTTAAAGGGCAAAAGCTGTACGCCAGAGATGCAAGCGTTCGGCGACAAGTTGGCGAACGAAATAGTGGCCGATATCAAACTGCCAATTCCAAAGGGGTTTACTGATCCGGCTCAATGCTATTACGCCATGCTCTTGATTGCGCGAAAACACCTTCCGCTGAATTACCTCGCACACGGGTTTTTTCCCGTTTTGGTCGCGCCTGAGGAGACGGATACGGTTATGATCCTTCCGCAGTCCTACTGGGATTCCGAATTCAAACTTGCCTGGTCACAATCATGACTTCGTTCCAGTGTTGTACTCGATTTCAGAGACGCCGAGGAACAAGTCGCCGCGCCCAAGCGTTTTTTTATTTTTTCACCGGTAGACTCGTTTAAGAGTGTTAGGGTG
>JAAEMV010000102.1 GCA_024225195.1 Planctomycetaceae bacterium
AGATTCTTCGGCAATTTCTACGAGGGTTTGCTCCAGTGAATCAACATTTTCTGAGTCTTTGATGACATCGGCAATAGCTTCATAGATTTCTTTGCCTTTGAAAGAGTAAGTAGTTGTTGTCACACGTCTATATTCGTGTTCCACTACCTTGCTCGCAAAACAGAAAACATAGTTTTTAGTGCCAACGAATACTCCATCACTGGTAATCATCCAAACTTTTGGGACAAAGACATAGTCCTTGAATAGTTCTAGGCTCATAGTAGGTTGAGTCTCAATTCGCAGTAAGTTAACTAACTGATAGGGATTTTAATCCACTGCAGACCTGCATTTTGGCCGTACTTTGAGCAGTTGTCAAACATTTGGCTTCAATTTCAAGGGTCCCCACATCAGCTGACTTTTTGCTGAAGCCAGCCCGCGGTCCTTGATGGTTTTTGCCGCTTTCGTTGTGCTTGTCTTCGGGAGCCCGTCCAGATGATTGAGCAAATTGCGAATAGTCAGTGGATGTTTAGCCGTCACCGAACTTCCCTTACCAGTCTTTGCTTTCTGCCCTTTGAATTCCGGAATGTGATCCTCGACCAAATCGTCGAGTGGCAGCTTCCCTTCATCGACCAGCCTCATGATGGCGACTGCGACGAACCGTTTGGTAATCGAAGCGGCCCAAAAGACAACCGTGGTCTCCAGCGGTTCTTTGTCAATTACGCGCCAGCCGACTGCATCGATGGCCGCGATTCCCCCATTTCGAGCTATACGTGACCATCCCAGAGCTTCCCAACACATCCGCCAGACGATCATGACGCTGGTTCGACCGAGCTGACGACGGATTGTGCTAATGCGTCCACTTCCCAAACCAAGCCATCACAAAGTAGCAAAGTTTAAAACGTGTGCAGGCCAGAGCAGCGTAGGTGAGACAGTTCAGAATCAGGATGACGCAAAAATTCTTGATTTTAAAAACCGACCTTGAGCACACAAAAGCAATTGCCACAGATGGCAACAGCCTGATGGGAGGGTGGATCGATCCTGCTGTTCCAGCATTGCCTGAAGCGAATAGCAACATCATGAGATGAAGAATTTCAGTCATCCGCTCGCTGCTCATGCACCCGGCTCAAACCTCACCACACTCTCACCCCAATCCACATCAAACTCGCCGCGAGCATCGGCGGCCAAACCGCCGCTGCTGACAGTGCCGTGCGAATTCGATTTGGCTCCCGATGGCGAGCCTCTCGAAACCAAGTCGGGCGAGACGCAGACGGAGGACTTTCGCGAGTTCCAGTTGGTCCTCGACCCCAATTTTCTGTAACCGGTAAACTTTTAGGCATTTCAGCCCGAACGCCTAATCGGTGCGCGCCGCTGGCGCCCTGACAGCACCCAAATCTTAGAATCCGTCCAAGATCCGAAAGCTCGATAGCGATTTGAAATTCGGCACACCAAACTTAAACCGCTCGGTTGCCATGGGACAAATGAAGCATCAAAAATTGAGGCTGAATGTTTGACAACCGCTCAAAGTACGGCCAAAGTATTAAGCAGCGATGGATCATAATTCCCTATCAGATGCCAAACGGAACCCGAAGGCGAGACATTTTCGATGTTCAATCGACGTAATTTTCTCACAGGCAGTGCACTTGTCGCGGGAGCTGCAACATTGGGGTCGACATTAAATGCCGATGATGATCAAGCAAACACCGCCAGTGTTGATGGCCATCGCCTGCCAGTTTTTAAGAAGGGAAGTCGACTGCTATTCCAAGGCGATTCGATTACCGACATGAAGTGGGGCCGCAACGAAAAAGACCGTAACCACTATCTCGGACACAGCTATGTTTACCTGATCGCGGCCCGACTCGGAGTTGAAATGCCGGAGGCGCAACTCGACTTTTACAATCGCGGTATGAGCGGGCACAGGATCGCCGATCTCAAGTCGCGTTGGCCAAAAGACGCCGTTGATATGAAACCGGATGTTCTCAGCATTCTCATCGGCATCAACGATATCAGCCAGGGAGGGGGCAAGCAGGTTCCGCTCCAGCAGTGGGCGAGCGACTACCGATCCATACTCGAGAGCAGTCAAAAGGCTAACTCGGAACTACGGCTAGTGCTGCTCGATCCTTTCGTGTTACGATCGGGGCGGTTGGCCAAGGAAGAACCCTGGAAAAGGTGGAGAACGGAGGTCGACAGGCTCTGCGGTGTCGTCGCTGGACTGGCCGTTGAATATGACGCAGTCCACATCAAGACGCAAGAAATCTTCGACGCTGCAGCCAAATCCGTTTCGCCAGCGCATTGGATCTGGGACGGAGTTCATCCCTTACCCCAAGGCCACGAACTCATTGCACGCAACTGGCTCAGTGAGGTCAGTGCCCGATGGCACTAAAGAGTTAGTGAGATTTTGGTAGTTGTTAGTTCAATGAACCGTCGATCCCCGATCGATCAGAGGAATCTTATGAATTGTTTACCAGTTCTACAAAACCTAAAACCTATCATCTGGTTTCCATTAGGCGTATTCTTTTTGATGACCGTGTTCAGTCCGACATTACTCTTCGCCCAGTCGGAAACCCAAGCATCCCCGCAGGAAAATCATCCCGAATCCGCTTCAAAACCCGACAAGACACCCACAAAGAAGATTCTGTTCATTGGCAATAGTTTCACCTATTGGCGGGGTGGACTGGATCAACATTTGAAAGTTCTATCCGAAGCGATGTCCCCTCCGCTTGGCTACCAAACCAAAGCCATCACCCGGGGTGGAGCGTCATTAAAAGTGATGTGGAAAAAGTCGTCCGCTGTAGAGGAAATAAAAAAAGGCAAATACGACATTGTCATTCTCCAGGAGGACATCCCCGAAACAAGTGTCGAATCCTTCCGGATCTACTCAAAAAAATTTGTTGATCTGGTCAGAGAAACCGGAGCTCGTCCCATTTTGTTTATGGCTTGGGATTACGAACGCCTCAACTGGATCTCCATGGATGAGATTGCCAATGCTCACCTCGAGGTAAGCCGCAAACTGAAAGTTGAAGTTGCACCGGTAGGAGTTTCATGGGCACTTTCTAAAAAGCGGCAGCCAGATCTTAATATGTATATTTTGGATGCTGAACATCCGAGTGTTGCCGGCATGTATCTTTCGCTCTTGGTCATCGAATCAACGATTTCTGGAAAGAGTCCACTCACTCGATCAACCGAAAAACTCAAAATCAAAGGGCTCAAACAACTCGATGCCAAACGAAAACGGTACCTTCAGGAGGTAGCCCGAGATGCACTCAAAATTTGGAAACAGAGGTAACGAATCCTGAGCGTTGGCACTTGGCATAACAACATCAGCAATGGCTGAGGTTGTATTACCAAAGATAATCAGCAGCAAAATGGTCCTGCAACGCGGAGTCGAAGTCCCGATTTGGAGAAGGGCCGACCAGGGCGAAGACGTGACGGTGAGTTTTGCCGGCCAGACCAGGAAAGCGGTGCCGAATACTAACGGCAAATGGATGGTCAAGCTTGATCCGATAAAGGCATCGTCCGAATCCCGCACCATGACCATTAAAGGTAAAAACGAGATCAAACTAGACGATATCCTGTTGGGTGAGGACTGGCTGACTGAAAAGGCTGCTCGTGTTCCACATCAGTTATTTCAAATAATATTTTAGAAAAAGGAATGTAGAGCAAATCGCCTTCCAAAGGTCTTGATACAGTAATGCATTATCATAACTTTGTACTGCATTTTCACACCTGCGTTTCAAAACTATGGATGTAGCTTGGGCACAATCGCCGCTGGTGGACGACCGACAATGTCGCTCCCAAAAGAAGTTGCGAGCAATTTCGGTCAAGCGATGCTCGGAATTATGACGATTCTTTGCGCTGCCTATGTATTTCCATGTTTCCTGGCCTTTAGATCTGCCGGCAAAGCACGCCGCGCGGCCGAGGCAGCAAACGACAATGCTGTTGAAACAAGCGGAGAATAAATCAGTGAGTTTTCCATTTCAAGCACTCAGGCTGAACAACAAGAACTCGAGCGCTCAACAATCGCTCGAGTTCATCATGATCACTCAACCCGAACGTTTTTGCAGACAGCTGCAATAATAAAGATCTTCCAAGAAAACGAGTTCACTCACGAATAGGTAATTATAGAGAACAAAATCTATTGCTTTTGCTTAATTTTAGTTGGTCAAGAGCTCCATTAGAAATTAAACAGTAGCGCGGATTCACTAATACCTCATCAAAGGATAGTCAAAAATTTTACGCCGTATTCCTTACCCTAAAGCTTTAATCACTTTAGTGTTGATTCTCGCTTTGGTTGTCACCTGTTACCGCACATTTTGTCGAGTTACTTTCGTTTCAGACCTCGGCACCAATGGTAAAGTGAGTGTCCGATTTTCAGCACCTTCTCCTTGGTTGTCTGGTACAAAAACGTTTTTGCAGCTGTCTAGCTTTGACAGAGAGGGTGGAACAGCGGGTGTGCGTTTGCACATAAATACGACCAACCGAAATGGTATTCCAGCAAACAGAGGAGTGTGGGCTCGTTTGGATGGACGACCAGAAACTGAATCTACTGTAGCCGACTTAATCAAGGCTTTCGAATTACAGATGAAAGATGAAGATGTGGGTATTCCAGTTCTTCAATATGGGGATCCAAACACTCCAATTGGGCGAAATTACTTGAAAGCCCGCCTTCACTTCTACTCGCCCGACTGGGGCTCGTTCCCAACCGGCAGGACTTCATGGATTTGGTTTCCGCGTTTGTTTTCTGAGGGCGAGACTGAGACGTTTTAATTAAAATATAAATACTTAATTGATTACCTCTGCAAAGGACGCTACTAAGTGTTTTTTATCAAAACATGGAGAGTTACGTAGAGATTCAATTACAAAATCAATCCGCTGCTATTGCTGGTTTATCAGTTGGGCTATTACCAATTATATTGGCATCACGATCGAAGCCAGCCCCAACAACACTTCAATGAATTCAAACACTACAAATCCTTACGCTGCGACTGTCGGAAAAAAGCAAGTTTCGCGTAACAAAAAGACGATACATTGGATAAGGAACGCTTGCATCACTGCAGCAAATCCAATTCCCTGTCTCTTAGTCATGCGGGGGACGTGGCTCCTTGCCTGGTGTGAACTCGGACATATGCCGCGTGCGATGTTGGACGATCCCAAGTTTATTTCTCCGCTCGTAACTAGCGTTCACCGATTTGCAGATTCCACATTTCCTCTCTGGTTTTTGGGAGGCTTGCTGACGACTCTCCTTTCGGTCATTTTTCTCCGAAGTCGTTTATTAAATCTGGCAGTGGGAATAATCAGCTGGCTCGGCACGTTGCATCTAATTGGGGGAATGCTTGAGTGGTTCCTAGACTGACGCCCCTGCACGTCAATCAAGTAGGGAAGAGGATTCATCTTATGCGAAGCTATAAGAGGAATAGTCTCATTCTTTATCGTTGAAACGCAACGTTCTTCGAAATGACCTTAACAACCGCCTAATCGGTGTCATTATTTTATGAGTGGACGCTTAGCATTTGCTAGGCCCCAAAAATCCGCTCACGGCCCCGTCTTCCAGTCATCTCCACTCGTGAGGTGATTGGGGGGCGGTTCAGTTCATAGCGAAAACCAGCCACAAGTAGTGCTTTACTGACCTAAAAACGGCCGAGACTAGTCGTTAAGTCAGGGGCGATTTTTTCTGTTGAAATTGATTTGGTCGAGGATAAAAACTAATTTATTGAATTTCCTAGTTTCTAAGAAACATTCGGAGTTCACTCACGATAATTTAAATGTACGCCAATAATGACCGCCTACTACCGAACCACGGGATGAAGACAAGGCTCTCGATAAATTACGAGATGGGAGAATGATGCGGAAAGCCATTTGTCAAAGCCCAAATAATTGCCAGCTGTAGATAAATATCCCTGTCAGTCAATCTTTTCAATTGGAGTTATGAAACCATGTCATCGGACACTCAAACACAACCATTGCCGAGAAGCGGCGGCGGAAGCCCGGTTACTTTAGTCCCAGGGATTTATGTCGCAGCGAGACGCCTAAACGTTAGTGGAATTGGCAGTTTCGGAGCACATCAGTTTGTCATTGGCATACCTGAAAGAGTATGCATGGCCAATACGCGATCCCTCGCCGGTCATGAAGTCATTGTTTTAGGAGCGTACAACCAATCGGGGCGATTGCAGCCATCGCTTAACGCGTCTTCAGATGTTACATCATTGAGAAGTTATCTGACTGGGGCCGGTAGTCTGCACGTTGCTCGGGTTTCGGTTACCAAAACCAATTCAATGATATTGTCCTTGGTAAATGGATACCGCCATTATGTGAGACATGAAAATACCCATCCGATCGCCTATCCCACCGCCTACGGGGGCGCTAGTTTAACCGGGTGCGATACGAGTACAACCTACAACAGCAATTCCTGGGCTCAAAGCTTGATAGTCCACCGAATAGGTCCGGGAAGGGTTATCCGCGATTTTTCCGGGATTGACATTTGCAACGGAAACACAATTCCAGCAGCTTATTTCAAGTAGGATGCGACTTTTAACATACTTGTGGTCTTGCCTTTCTCGCCACCATACTTCGTGGCAACCACTGGAGTCTTGTCTTCGGTCACTGTTCATTTCGTGCGAGTTTCGCGGCGAGCAGAATCGCTTTCGGATTTCGGTTTTCCGGCAGGGGCACCCTGTTGTTCAATGCGACGGGTTACAAACTTACCGATACGCTTGAAATCGACTGATTCCAGATAGGCATCAAGCGAGTCCTTGTCCGCGAGGTTTGCTTCGAGGACGAACGCTGCTTGTTTCAATAGGTGGCCGTCATACCGGCCGTATTCGGCCTCCGTGAGAACTTTGCTTGGCCCCCACACAATGATCGGTTCGGCCTCGGCGACGTCCACCTTTTTGCTCTGCACGAGATGCCTGTTCGCTGAGACAAGGACTGCGACATGAGCTTTCGTGCCATCCGGTGGAGTGAATATCACGCGAGCCTCAAAAGCGTTGGTAGTGCTGCTGTAAGGAATTTCAATCTCTCGCCTTTTCCAGTCCAGAAAATCCGGAATCAAACCAAACAGCTGCTGGCGGCTGTCGTCGTAAAGCTTCTCGGATTTACGACATGCATTCCCAAATTCAGTGAGATGCGTGTTGGCTGTAGGAACCGACATTGAGTCTTTCGCGAGCGAAACACGACTCGGCGATACGGAGAAACCAAGGAACTTTCCCGAATCACTCCAGATGCGTTTCCGACTCGACCGTTCGGTGTCAACGGACATGAGCGTCCACGTCCCGTTTACTTTGGAACGGTAATATACGGCTTTGCCATCCGGCGAAAACTCGCCGTCTAATGCTGGTTGGCCTTCCGGCGTCAACTCTTTCGGATTTCTTCCGTCCGCGCCGGCAAGGACAAGTTGGCCGTCCTTTTCGATAAGAAGCGAATGTCCATCCGGGGACCACGCCAGAGGACGGCCGCGGACAGCGAGAGAAGATTCCTGGGTTCCATCGGCATTCACTGTGTATGCGGTTCCGCTCTCGCGAGACGATGTAAAGGCAATCTGCTTTCCATCTGGCGACCAGATGGGCACGGAATCGTTCGCTTCATTACTGGTCAGTCGGCGAACGTCGCTTCCATCAGCGTTCATCACGAAGATGTCCATGTTACCGTTTCGATTCGAGCAGAAAGCGATCTGCTTGCCGTCAGGCGACCAGGACGGAAAGCCGTCATTGTTCTCAAACGGTGTCAGCCGCTTCTGCTCCGTGCCATCCGACTTCATGACGTAGATTGCCGATGACACCGTGCCGTCCTTTGCTTTGTTGTTCCCATCCTCGCAGGAGGACTGGAACACAAACTTGGTTCCATCTGGCGACCACTTGAAAATCATGCCAATCGGCGTCTTGGTCACGCGACGCTGATTTTGGCCGTCGGCGTCCATGACGTACAGAAACCAGTGAAATGCGAGATCATGTTCTGCGGCCAATTCATGATCCTGTTCTCGCACCGCTAGAAATGCGATCTGTTTTCCATCGGGCGACCATCGAGGAAGGATATCGCTGCTGCCGTTTGTCAATCGCTTTTTTCCGGATCCATCCTCGTTAACGACATAGATGCCGCCATGCCCTTCGTCGAGGACAGAGACGGCGATTCGAGCTGGACCTTCAGTGGTCTGCCTGCCTTTCGCGCTGTCGAGCGGTTCTGCTTTTGCCTGGATCGTCCGTTGCAGAGGTATGGCCGTGTCATACGTTCTCAAATGCAGATGATCCTGTTCAATAGGCCAAAATTCCCAATTACATTCATGTCGCCCGCTGGTCTCGGGTATCAGCTGTGTGTGTTTTCTACCAGCACGATTAGGCTCGAAACCATCAATCCGATGCAGCTCGTCTTGCACTGTCCCGCCGCGCTTCATGTACCGCCGTATAACAAGCCAATCGCCGGTGCAGATGCCGTAAATCTGGCCCTCTTCTGCCTCGCGTTGGCGTGGCAAGAAGTTCTCGTCCATCTTCCAGATTCCTCGCATGTAATCCGACGCCTCTTTCGCTGACGCGAGTTGGATCCGTGGCAGCCTCTGTTGCGCAAGAATGTAGTCATCTCCGTTAACCCTGTTTTTCCCGTCCAAGGTTTCGGTCTTTGCTTTGTCTTCATGACGCCGAGGCACTTTCGCCACAGGTGCAGCCACCTTGTCATCCGGAACGATCAGTACAACCAAGGTGTCGGACTCCACCAGCCGAAGGTACTGATGGTGTGGCATCTGCCCCGAAAAGGAGACGAGCGCCGTGGCCTTTTCGGCTAATTTTTCGACCAATTCCTCCCGGCTCAGTTCTTTGCCCGAGATGTCAAATAACCTGCATAACGCGGCATGATCCGGCTTATTCATTTGAAACATCATGCGTGTGCGTCGAACACGGTGTTCGCCGGTCCCGTTCACTTCTCGTTCGAGCTTCAGTTCGCCTTTTTCAATCAGGGCAGCGATCGTCTCCTTCCATCTCTCGCGTATCGAGGGAGACGATAGAACCTCATCCCATGTTTCTTCCTCCAGTATCTCGGCAATCGTGATTTCTTCGTCGCTCAAATGCATTGGATGCGTTGGCCGATTTGTTGGAATGTAACTGTACATACCGATTCGCATTGGCATCCGGCCAGTCAACATCGCGGCTCGTGAGGGCGAACAGTGCGGTGCTGCCGCGTGACAATCAGTGAACCGAATCCCCTCGTTTGCCATTCGATTAATATTCAGTGTTTGAATTTGACTTCCATAACACCCGAAATCGCTCCACCCCGCATCGTCCAGCATGGCATTCGGTTTGTCTGAGTCGGTGGTGCGGGCAGGTCCAGCCAGAGCAGTTGCACTGGCGGCATGAACGATTGCAAGTAGCGACCATGTGATTGAAAAAAAGACGCGGCTAAAGGATGAAATCTGGCTCATTGCAGGGTCTCCATTTGCTCTATCATGTAAAAGATTCGTTGGTCACGCCATGCACCTCTGCGTTAGCATATAAAGAATCACTAACAGCAAACAGGCCTTAAATTGGCAGCCTTTTATCTAATTCGGTTTGCTTAGCTTTTCATGTGATGCCGTAGTGAAAGAAAGGCTTGGAGAAATCGGCCAGATTCGGTGGACTTTTAACGCTCACTGCCATTCTTTGATTACAGGCCGAACACGCAAAAAATTGCACGTAGAAAACTGCGATCGGTTCAAGTTCAAGTCGTTGTTTCAAATTCGGGCTATCGTTGGATGAAATATTCCGATGAGACGATTGCCAGGAGAATATCTCGCAGCCGAAACTCAAAGTCCGCTGACTGCCTGAACAGCAAGTCCCGACTCTCGCGATCACGGAAAGTGAGCTGCCGAGCCATCGCATAGGACAAAATATTTTCAACGAATGCCCGTGCAAACTTATCCTTGTCTTCCAGCAGAATGTTTTTCAAACCTTGCGGACCCTCAAAAGCACGGCCGTCCATATGAACCGTTTTTGCATCCACGATAAACCCTCCTGAGGCGTCATCCCCATTTTTACTTGAATCCGTGTAGTGGCTGACATCGGTGTACAGATCTCTCCAACGTCCGATCACGTCAAAGTTTTCCAGTGCAATCCCCAACGGATCTATCTTTCGATGGCATTGATTGCAACTAACATTCTCCCGGTGGGCATCGATCGTCTGCTTGATCGTCTTTGTTTCGGTCGGTGGACTGAGCGCCGCGACCTCCAGATTCGCAGGTGTCTCGAGAGGGTCACCGTAAAAACTTTTCAGGACCCATGCGCCCCGATAAAACGGATTGGTGTATTCCCCGTTGTTCGTCGTCATCAGCATGACGCCGGCCTGCGAGAGGAGACCTCCACGGGCTGCTTTCCCCTCTCCCAGATTCACCTTGGAAAATTCAGACGTAATCTTTTTTGGCTTGTAGTCGACCGGAGAAATCTTACTCGCCCCGGGTCGACGGCTCGGCTTGGCCACAGGGTACCCCTCAATCCGGTAGATGTAGTTCAACTCCGGTGTAAGCATCACGAAATCAGAGTCGATAAAGTTCGTCAGACTCAGATTGCTTGAAAGAACTTCTTTAAAAAACTCCACCGGCTCTTCGCGGATCTGATCCCGAACCAGATCAAATTCATCGACCGTAAAAACGTTTACATCTGGCTCGATGATTTCGAGTTTCTCAAGCTCAAGCCATTGATGAACATAGTCGTTCGCAAATCGCTCAGACCTGGCATCTTGAAGCATCCGCAGTGCCTGCTCGCGGCGGACCGCAGGATCTTTGAGTTTTCCTTGACTGGCCAATTCAAAGAGCGTTTCATCTGGCAGAGAGTTCCAAAGAAAATAGGACATCCGAGCCGCAATGGAATAGTTATCGAGCGGCCCCGAGACACCCTCCTGCTTATAAAGATAATTGGGTGAACACAGCATTCCACGTATACCGGCTTGAAGTCCCGAGTAGATACTTCGGCCCAAAGCGAACTCTTTCTCCGCATGCTGATAAGCTTGTTGCAAATCAGCTTCGGAAGGGGGGCGGCGATACAGTTTCTGTGCAAGCTGTTTAAGAATGGACTGGCATGCTTCAAGGCTCGAAGACGCATCGATATCCTTGCAATAGGTTTCGTAGAAGGTGGTTTCGGGCGGCCAAACCTCATGCACCGGCCCAGTGATGGACGCTTCCTCAATACAAAACATTCGTTGGAGACCATCACCCCTGACTGAATTGCACCTCAGGACTATGGTATCGTCGGAAGATAGCGGTGTCGTAAAACCGACACGAGGATCAAATTCCTTCCACGCAGCATTTTGCGGCACCACTGTCACAATGCTTTGCCCGACCCCAGCATTCTTTCGCAGAAAATAGCTCATAGAATGAGCAGCCGCGTCCGTCTCCCCGTCCTCAACACCTGAAATATCCGTAACGGTCGGCAATCTTTCTTCTTTACGACTGCCGCGAACCCATCGTGCCGTAATGTAAGAACCTTTGGGAACAATTCGGTAAACACCCATCGTCTTTATCGATGGGTTGATTTTTATCTGAGTTGAGGGAGCGGCGAATACCAGCGGCCGAGACTTACCTTCCAGTGAAGGTGCGAAACCGTCGGTATTGTCTTTGTGACTGAGCGAATCGATGTCGGTATTTACGGTCGAATAGACGATGACTCTGGGAGAAGGCTTATCGCTGACGACACTTTCTGCAATCCGATTGGCAACCTTGAAATAAGCCTCCATGTCACCCACCGACATATGTAAGTTGTCGGCATTGTTGTTGAATCCGGCGTCGATATTGTCGAGCGGCAGTTGGTCGAGCAATGAGAACTCGGTTCCAAAAACATCGTTGACGGTATTTTGATACTCAACTCGGCTTAATCGTTTAAGCGTTCCCGGTTTCTGTTTTTCACCGAGCAACCGTAATTGATCGGCAAGAATCCTTTGGACGGTCTCGGACTGAAGAGGTTCTGGATGTTCCAACGCGTCTTTCGGTGGCATCTCGCCACTTTCAATCGACGTGTAAATTTTTTCCAGCAGGCTCGCGTTCGCCCAACGTTGCGGATCGAATTGGTCAAGCCGCAAACCGCCTTCAGCCGTTTCCACACCATGGCAGTTCCCGCAGTAAAAACTTAGAAACTCCCGAGCTTGCTTAAGATCCTCCGCATGGCTTCTCGAAGAGCAAACGCAGAATACCAGCAACGATAAAACGACCCGCGGAGCGATATGATGGTTCAACATGAGTTTACAACTGAATGTTCTTTTGACTGTTTCCAAACTGTTCTCGCTGGATACCAAACTTCTGAAGTATGGACAGATAAATGTCGCAGGTCGTCTCACCCTTCCGAATCACGTGGCCCCCGTGATTCGAGAACTTCCCTCCCGCGACAAAAACTGGAATTTCGTTCCCGTTATGTGGCCCCATTCTCTGACTCACGCTGTTATTGCCTGTGGCCACGGTGACCGTCTCATCCATCAGCGTCCCTCCCGACTCGCTCTGGGTACTCGAAAGTTTGTCGTAGAAGTTCGAGAGCAGTGAAAAGAACGACGAATCATACTTCGTCAAACTCGTCCGGGCATCCTCAGATTTCGGCACATTGTGTGTCGTGATGTGATGATCGTTATCGAGTCCTGTCATGTAAAAATTCGCGACGCGTGTGATGTCGAACCTGAATGCCTTGTAGATCATATCAAACGCAATCCCGCGTTGAATTTGACGAGGATTCTCGAGGAATCGTTTCTTATCCACATCGGTAGTCAAAAAGCCATTTTCAAATTTTGGTGCAACAGGAAACTCAACGACATCCTGCGGCTTACTAAGCCACTCGATCGATTTGTTGAGTTCCCGTTCCGATTCACGCAACGCTGCAAAGTATTCCTCAAGACGCTGCCGATCTTGACCTGAGACCTGCGTCATCAAAGACTTGGCTTCTTCAAGCGAACCGTCAAGGACACTCTTTTTATGAGCCAATAGTCGCTCCTGTGTTTTTCGATCCGTTCTGGCGAAAAGCGTTTCAAAGAGGACGCGAGTCGACTGAATCGGCATGACGGGCAACCGGTTCCGCCACGACGCCACAATATGGTGATGCGCGTGACTGATGAACGTAGCGACATTTCTCACCCGCGTTAAATGACCGATATGTCCCGCGACAATCTGGTCCAATGAATCCGGGTTCGTCGTGGTATTGCCAACAAAACACTTATGGTCGCGAACATGGTCTCCGCCAAACTTCATTTTGGAGTAGAGCGTGAAATGCTCCCGGTGCTTTGCTAACGGCTCCATGTGTTCGCTGAAGGTATAATCAGCACCTCCAGTCTCCGGAAGCACGTCCGTAAAAAAGCCGTACCCCATACTCACACAAAAAAGTCGTTTGACATCCGCTTGATCCAAATCGGTACGATTTCGCCCAAAGCTCTCCAGTGAGGGGAGAAACAGGACACAGCCAGCAGATTTCAGAATCTCACGACGCTTCATCAGGTTCGACCTCTAGATTACATTTCGACTACGGGGTTCCAACGCGGCTCGAGATGGAACCTCCTCAGGTTACTGTCTTTACTCGCTTCGGTGTGTCCCGTGTTATCCGATTTGTAGCTAACCATCCAACCGTTAGCAGGAAAAATGGCTGAATTCATTATCAGAGAATATTGAAATTGAACAACAGGAATTCGAGGACTTTGTAGCAGATTCGGTACGGGAAATGGATATTGATAGCCTGAAGGGATAGGCTCGTGAACATCTTGTTGAAAACTACCGCCAGAACCCAGAGGATTTAGTAGATTACTTTGAGGAATCGTCAAATGCCGTCTACCAAGGTAAATCAGCAGGGTTGATTGTAGCCACATCGTTGATGTGTTCGATACCAGATAACCAATCCATTGCCGCCTGGTCCTATCGGCCTTTTCTGACTCGTTACTGCTTTAGCTTCTTGCCTTTTCTCGTCTGAACTCCAAACGTTTCCATCATCAGTTGGCCACGGCCGTCATGGATGGTAATTTCCCACTCCATCTTGTCTGGACCCAAAAACTGAAAATGCATCTTGCCGTGTAGATCGGGGCCGACTTCAAATCTCCAGTCCATCCGTTCCAACTTCGGGTTCCAGCGACCGACTGTTTCTCCCCTTGGAAAACTTTTATTGCCAAAAAACCAAGAGCCATAGGCCTTGGATTCTTCGTCGTAATGAATCAACCAGTGGCCTTTCAAACCATCGGTCATTACCACGTCACCTTGGATAAAACTTTTGTCGAGCACCCATTTGATCGTTTCTTCGCCCGTAGTAGTGCGTTCTGCCGGATTCCAGGCAGCCTTTTTCTCAACCACCTTGTTGATCCAGGTACCGACGCGACGATTCAACGGCTCCAAGGGGTTGTTTCTGTCAGAATCATCACCGCCAGCAACGCCGGCCCCCAAAAACATCAGTGTGATACAAATTAAACAGCTCGTTGTACGCATCGTTTCTCTCCTGTCAGGGAAAATGAAGCCGATGAGGCCTTATGAATCTTGCTAGATTTTTTATGGTTCTAGGTACCACCGCGAACCAATCTTTTTAAAGACCCCGTCATCCAATTCTGAAACATCGTATATTTATCTTGACCTCACTGTGTCGTCCAATCGTATGCTTCTTGCATGATGCTTTGATTGATTTTCAGAAGCTTGGCTTTCAGCTCTTTCAGTAACTCAGGATTCTTCTCTGCAAGGTCATTCATTTGCTGCGGATCGTTTGTGAGATTGAACATCTGGAAATTGCGATATCCGCCAGATCTGATTTTTGGAATCCATGCTTCCTGAAACATGTTGTCTTTCGAAAGCTCATAATCAGGTTCAGCGACTATCGAGTAATCACCGTCTCGCATCGCAACGATGGGCCTTGACTTGTGAAGGTGCCAGAAAAGGGGTTGCTTTCGTTGCCAGTTGTCTGACTGCCCTTTCAGAATCGGTGTAAGGTCAGTGCCGTCCAAATGCCGATCGGGTTTTTCTAGCCCCAGCAAGCCGCAAACCGTGGGCAGGACATCGACCAGGCCCGCAGGCGTTGACGAGACCGTGTCCGGTTTGATTACACCGGGCCATACGAACATGCCAGGGACTCGAATACCTCCTTCCCAGTTCATTCCCTTGCGACCTCGCAAGCCGCCAGTCCGATCGTCACGGTAGCTCCCATTGTCGGACGCATAAATGATCAGTGTGCTGTCCGTGACACCAAGTTGCTGTAATTTGTCCAGCAAGCGTTGAATCGCTTTGTCTGTGTTGTCGATGGTGCCGGAATAGATGGCGGCTCGATTCTTGGCGGAACCATATTCTTTGACGATTGAATTGGGGGCAGCGATGGGCGCGTGCGGTTCATGGAACCAAACGTTCAGGAAGAATGGCTGATGCGTGTCTTCGCGTTGGTCAAGCCAATTGATCGCTTCGTCGGCCACAATCTGGCACGAGTATCCTTCTGA
>JAAEMV010000103.1 GCA_024225195.1 Planctomycetaceae bacterium
CTCGCTTAAGCAGATACACAAATTACTCTTGCTCGATTACGGATAGTACCACATTTCCGACACCTAGCGGTTACAGGGCAGAACTATCGGCAGCGTGCATACCAACATAATACTTTCTCAGTGCCGGTAACACGAAATTTGGGATCTGCTAAAAATTTCAAGCAACAGCAGAAATCCAATAAACAGGATCGATAGCCTAATTACACCCTTTTGGAGCGAGACCATAAGCTAAAAACTTGGAACCAAATCCAGATTTCAGTAGGCAATGAAAAAGCAAATTCTAACACTGATGGGCTTTTATCACCTGAACCACCATGCCAAGCGTCGCCCCCCATTCAGAAGTCAATGCGAAAGCCCGCAAACCAAAATCCAATTAGGGCCATTGCCCCAGCTTCGTTTTGCAAATGCCCGGGGTACCAAATAACACGCCGCCCGGGTAAACACTTCCCAAACAACTTAATGCTGCCAGCCAAGGCAGTCTGATTGAGAGCGAGCTTACGGCGAATTAATCTCTCCAGATGTTTATCAATAGGTCGCTTCCTATCTGATAATTACGCCGTGGCTTAGCGTAGATTTATGAGTGGCTTCCGAAAACGAATCCGCTTGCTCTTTTCTTTGCTTCCCCGAGTCGATCGCTTAACCTCCCGCTTC
>JAAEMV010000104.1 GCA_024225195.1 Planctomycetaceae bacterium
GCAAGTTTGCAAAGACAAGCTAATCTCATAAACTCGGTCTCAGTTCGGATTGTAGGCTGCAACTCGCCTACATGAAGCTGGAATCGCTAGTAATCGTAGGTCATCTATACTACGGTGAATATGTTCCTGAGCCTTGTACACACCGCCCGTCAAGCCACGAAAGCGGGGGGCGCCTAAAGTCGCTGTGCTAACCTTCGGGAGGCAGGCGCCTAGGGCGAACTTCGTGATTGGGACTAAGTCGTAACAAGGTAGCCGTAGGGGAACCTGCGGCTGGATCACCTCCTTTCTAAGGATAATTAGAAACCTCATTTTGGTGACAAAATGAGAAATATCCGTGGGCATGATCTTATGAGAATCGTTGGAACGAAATGTTCTCTTCAAAGCAATTTGAAGGCTCAAATCAATGACAATTCCAAGAGGTAAGCTGTTCAATCAGCAATCTACTAGTTGATAGTTAAAACCCGTTGTTGGATCCGAGCCAGGATTCTTCAACGGGTTTTTTCATGCGCGGTCATCAACAAGCCAACCAATCAACGTTATCATTTCTACGTCCAATGAAAACTCAAGCTACCCAGCGACAACCCAACCCTTCACCGCGGTTGATGACCTAAAACTTCCTCGCTTACAATCCAGAGAAATTCATGACCAACTATCTAACGATCGCAGTCGGTTCGAAAAATCCAGTCAAAATAGAATCGGCCAGAGCCGGATTCGAATCCATGTTTCCAGACAAGAGTTTTTCTGCGGAAGGCTATGACGTCGCCTCCGGAGTAAGCGACCAACCAATGAGTTCGGAAGAAACGCTACAAGGGGCAACCAATCGCGCCCAAGCACTTCGGGATTTATGCCCGACTGCGGATTTCTTTGTTGGCATCGAAGGAGGAATTGAAACGATCAACAATACATTGGTCGCGAGTGCCTGGATCGTAGTAATCAATCGTAGCGGATATTCTACGCTCGGCAGAAGCGGTGCGTTCCCACTTCCACCAAGCGTAAAACGTTTGGTCGATTCGGGAGTTGAACTTGGGCACGCCAACGATCAAGTTTTCGAACAACACAACTCAAAGCAACAGGGCGGGGCGGTCGCGTCGCTGACCGGAGGCGTAATTACTCGCCATTCCCTTTATGAACATGCAATGGTTTTAGCTTTGGCAAGCTTTAAACACCCCGATTTATTCAGCAATTAATTACGAAAGAATTTCTTTGACCACACGCCCATAGACATCAGTCAATCGAAAATCGCGACCAGCATAGCGATAGGTAAGCTTGGTATGGTCCAGCCCGAGGGTATGCAACATTGTCGCGTGTAAGTCGTGGAAATTCATTTTATTTTCTACCGCGGTTATTCCATATTCATCAGTCGCCCCCACTCGCTGACCACCCTTCACCCCTCCTCCAGCCATCCAGGTAGAAAATCCAGTGGCATTGTGATCGCGGCCATCTTTCTTCTTTACGTGCGGGGTCCTTCCGAATTCACCTCCCCAGACCACCAGGGTATCCTTCAACATTCCCCGTTGCTTTAAATCTGACAACAATGCAGCGATGGGTTGGTCGGTTGCTCGGCAATTCGACTCCAACTTTCCCTTCAAATTTCCGTGCTGATCCCAATTACCATGACACAGCTCGATAAATCGGACGCCAGATTCAGCAAACCGGCGAGCCAGTAAACACTGACGCCCAAAATTATCTGTCTCTTTAACGCCAACCCCGTACATAGCAAGGGTCTCTTTTGACTCACTGGAAACATCCATCAGCGCTGGAACTGCGTTTTGCATTCGAAACGCAAGTTCGTAGGATTCGATCACGCCCTCAAGTTCGGGGCTGACTTCTTTTTTATTCAACAATTCCTGATTCATTTCCTGAAGCAAGTCGAGTTGTTGACGTTGCAGTGATTCGCTGAAGCGAGAATTCTTAATATTCCCAAACCGTGCATTCGCCAAAGACTGATTAATTTGCCCGATGGCAGTACCTTGGTAATAAGCAGGCAGAAAAGAACTGCCATAATTTTGAGCGCCGCCGACACGCGTTTCCGGGTTGAGCGTTATAAATCCCGGCAGGTCCTGATTTTCCGTACCCAATCCGTACAGAGCCCAGGATCCAACCGACGGTCTGACAAACCGGAAACTACCAGTGTGAAGTTTTAGATAGGCCTGGGGATGATTCGGTACTTCTCCAGCCATGCCGTTAATTAAACACAGGTCGTCCGCATGTTTTCCAAGATGGGGAAACAGGTCTGAAATGGGCAATCCACTTTCGCCATGTTTTTGAAAACTCCAAGGCGAACCCATCAGCTTTCTGCTTTTCTGGTTTGGCGCCTGCTTTCCAGAGTCTTTTGCTAACTGAGGCTTGTAATCAAAAGTATCGACGTGAGACGGGCCACCCCGCATGCACAAAAATATTACTCTTTTTGCGGTCGCCGGATAATGAGGCGTCTTAGCAGCGAGGGGATTCTTCGAATCCTCCGCCGCGTCGGTCGTCAATCCGGCCAACGCCATGTAGCCAAAACCGCACGACAGCGTCTTTAATGCATTTCTTCTCGAAAATTCGAATGTCATTTCTTATTCCCATCCCAAGCTCATTGAGCGCTTGCACGCAAAATCGGTCAGTCAAAAGACCGATTTCATCTCAACAATAAATATTCAATCAGTCCACGTACCTAAATTCAGCTGAACCGAACAGGACTTGGCAAAACCCTGACCAGGCAATCCGCTGCCGTCTCTCAGCATCATCCGCTGAAATATCGTTTGCGAGTTTTTTAATATACTTCTCGGCTCTTTCGACTTCCGCAACAGTCGCATCGCGAGAGAGAACCGACTGAAACGCTAAATTGACTCGTTCTGCATCGTCAATCGCCTCATCGGCCAACAATCGCTGGGCCAGTCGGTCACATTGTGAAGTCACAATTTCACTATTTAAAAAATAAAGAGCCTGTGTCGGCACCGTTGTAACTGGACGCTCCCCCACCAGAATGCTCGGCTCAGCAAAATCAAATAATTTTAAAACATCTGGAACCGCATTTCTAACAATCGGAAGATAAACACTTCGATGCTGGCTCGCTGCACTCACAACGGCCACCGAATTCCCACGTCCAAACTCACCACGCAACTTTGAAATGGGAGATCCTTCGCCCGGGCTGAGATCCAAGTCTCCGCTCGCCAACAACATTGCATCTCGTAATGCCTCAGCATCCACACGTTGAGACTTGTGTCGCCATAATAAAAAGTTGTCTGGGTCAACTTCGTAGTTCATTTGGGAATAATCAGCTGCCAATTGATAGGTTCTCGATAGCACGAGCCCTCGAATCAAGCGTTTTATCGACCATCCCTGCTCCTGAAAGTCAACCGCTAGGAAATCAAGCAACTTCGGATGAGTTGGCGTTTCCCCTGTTGCACCGAAATTATCGACCGTTCGAACAATCCCATTTCCAAATAAATGATGCCAAACTCGATTTACCGCTACGCGTGCAGTCATCGGATTCTCGGGAGCAATGATCCAATCGGCAAGCTCTTTTCTGCCACTTTGACCATTCTCAATAAAACGCTGTTCTAAATCCGACTCCAGAATGGTTAGAAAACCTCGCGACGCCGTCCCTCTTCGACCTCGCACCTCGCCTCGAATGTATATCGGGGAGTCTGCGACCTTACCTTCACGAACTCCCATCGCCATGAATTCAATATCATTTACTCCGAGGCTTTTGATTTTTTTCTGCAGAGCACTCGCTTTCTTCCTCGCCTCATTGAGCGATTTCTTTAATGCTGCAGTCTGCTTGGCATCAGGTTTATACTGCTTATCTTTCTTTTTTCGGTTGGCAATTTCTTTGGTCTTTGCCTGAAACTTCGCAATCGACTTCTGAACCGTCCGCAGTTCCCGTGTCAGCGATTCAGCTTGCTTTTTTTGTTTTGCTAAAGCCGAGTTTTCCGACTCGGGAATTGCCAGAGAAACCAATGAACTTCCTTGACGATTACCTTGCTGTTTATTGGTTCCGTATAATGTGCTGGTGCTCCGGAAAATCCCAGCCATCGAGTAATACTCAGCGGTTGGAATCGGATCAAATTTATGATCGTGGCAGCGAGCGCAACTGACGGTTAACCCCATAAACGCACGGGTCGTCACATCGATTTGATCATCGACCAGATCCATGACAAATGCCTCGCGATTCCCTTCGTTGAGTAACTTTGGGCCAATCGCCAGAAACCCTGTTGCGATCGCTTCATTATCGCCAGCATCGGTAAGTAAATCTCCGGCAAGTTGTTCTTGAATAAACCGATTGAACGGAGTGTCGTTATTAAACGCATCAATTACATAATCGCGGTAACGCCACGCCGTGGGATACACTATATTTCGCTCGCGACCATTCGACTCCGCATAGCGGACAACATCCAGCCAATGCCTCCCCCAACGCTCACCAAACTGTGGGGATGCTAATAAACGGTCGACTAAATTTTCAATTGCGTCGGGACTGTTATCTTGAAGCGCGGCCTGCAACTGAACCGGCGACGGCGGCAACCCAATAAGATCGTAATACAATCGCCGAACTAGCACTTGTCGAGACGCATCGCCAACAGGCCGAAGTCCTTTCGACTCTAACTCAGCAAGGATGAAGTTGTCGATGGAGCTTTTAGGCCAGGTTTTATTCTCAACTGTCGGAGGCGTTGTTCTTTGAATGGGCTGAAAAGACCAGTGGTTCTTCGCATCATGAAAATCAATTTCACGCTTGATTAAACTCGCACCCTTGCGGGGATCGGGGGCCCCCATCTCAATCCACTTCTGGAAGTCACCGATCACGGCTTGGGATAACTTTTGTTTAGGGGGCATTTCCATCGATTCGTAACGAATCGCTTCCATCAAAACACTTCCCTCGACATCTCCCGGAACGACGGCATGCCCACTGTCTCCTCCCGCTCGTATTCCCTCCAGCGTGTCGAGTGCTAAACCGCCCTTCAGCGCCTTCGAATCCTGTGAGTGACATTGATAACAATGGGCAATCAAAACCGGTCGGATTTTCTTTTCAAAAAACGCCAACTGGTCCGCCGCAATTTCTTCCTGCCCTAACAGGTGGCAAGGATTGAATGAAATTGCACACAAAAACAAAACAAATTGGAAAAACAAATAGCGCGACATGGTCGGTTTCCAAAGAAAAACAAGTGCCCGCAATGAGGGAAGGTGGGATGTAGTAAGATGCGTCGGAAGCGACATTTATTGTATGCGAAAAAAACGTTACGATCCTAGCTGAACAAACCCAATCGCTCGAAACCAAAACGTCTCACCGGAAGCACTAGGGGGCATTTCATGCCCCAATTAGGATCACTCTTAAATAGAAGGTAAGATACTTTCCCAACGTCTTATTGAGTTCGTTCAGACTCGAAAAACTACTACCGCCCACGGAATCAAAAAATGAAGCCAACTTATATTTTGGCACTGATTGTGCCGCTTATTTTACTGAGTCTCTCCGGCTTAAGTTGGGGACAAGAATTTGAAATTGCCGGGCAATGGAATGGCAGCTGGAAAAGCTGTAAGTCCGGACATCGCGGAAAATTGAATGCTCAATTTTGTCGACTCGACGAGACACATGTGCAGGCTAAATTCACAGGTTCTTTCGCGAAGGTCATTCCATTCCGCTACCGTCCAGTTCTGACAATTGTCCACGAAGAGTCAGATCTGATGATTCTTGAGGGAAGCAAAAAACTACCACTGGTCGGAAATTTTTACTATTCGGCGACTGTCTCGGAAAATGGCTTTTCCGCAACCTACCGGTCACGGCGCGATCAGGGCGTCTGGCAAATGAATCGACGTTAAATCAAACTGTGACAATGTTCCTGTTCCGCGAATCCGACTCCAACTCAAGCACCGCTTCCATCCAGCGAATCTAATTTTTTTCGGCCCCTCATCCATGCAACTGCTTCAATACACCCACCCCACAGCAGCTGGCAACCTCGCAATTGACGAAGCGTTACTCGATTACGCGGAAGCAAACGAAGATCACCCAGAACTCTTGCGACTATGGGAGCCTCGCCAGACGATCGTGGTGCTCGGGCGGAGCTCTCCTGTCGATATTGAAACCAATCGCTCCTATTGCGACGCAAACGAGATCGAAATAATCAGGCGGTGCAGTGGCGGCCAAACAATTGTGACTGGCCCAGGTTGTCTAATGTATGCCGTTCTACTTGATTACCGACGCCGACCCGAACTGCGAATGCTCGACCGTGCCCACGAATTCGTCATTGGAAAGATGAAGACAGCGATCCAAACATTAGGAATTCCAGTGGAAATGAAAGGGACTTCGGATCTTACCTTTCAGGGTCAGAAATTTTCAGGAAATGCTCTGAGGTGCAAAAGGAATTGGCTTATCTACCACGGGACTTTGTTGTGTAATTTCGATTTAAGCCTGATCGCAAAATGCCTTGGAAAGCCGATTCGAGAACCGGACTATCGCGAGGGACGCAGCCATATGGAATTTTTGACCCAGCTCCCAACAACGAGTCAAAAATTAGGTGAAGCAATTGTTTCGCAATGGAGGCCAGAATTACAAACCAAAACCTGGCCCCAAGAACTGACAAATCCGCTCATTCAAACAAAATACCAGCA
>JAAEMV010000105.1 GCA_024225195.1 Planctomycetaceae bacterium
CGTAAGTGGAATCGCCCACAAAGGCATTGATCGTATTTTATGGTCTGGGAATTCGAACGAGAAGCCCTTGCGGCGAAGACTTTGGCGTTTTGAAAATCATCATAGTGGCGTCGGTGGGAATCCCGCCGATTTCACCGTGAACAATTTTTCGAATCGCCTTAGTTGCGCTTGAGCTTCATATAATTCAACTCGTTTCGAGGTCGGATGAAATAAATGTGGTACCTGACACTTGAAACCGCTATAATCTGAATTTCACTTCGTGTCAAGTCCCAATTACTGACATCAGCAATTCACGGTGAAGCGGGGGAGGAGTGCAAACGCGGAGCCGCGAGGCGGAGCTTTTGCGTTTCCCGTGAATTGCAAAACCTCCGCCTCGCGGCTCAGGTTTTGCACTCCCAGACCCACTCCGAACTCCGAGCGAGTTGCCTCTCCATATTGCGAAAAACATATTGGACTTTCAAGGTAACCACCTGATATTTTATATAAAAATCATTCACCGTGAATTGCTGGATTAATTCTGCCTTGGTAATTCAAACCGCTTTCAGTCCGCCGAGGATGTTGAACCGATTGGCCTGGGCCGTTTTTCGCTTCGGCCAGCTTCGATATCTACTATACTCGCCCCGAGTAATCCGACCTTGTACCCACAGCTTCGAATAGTGGACGTGGCCTCATGGCTTAATACCAGCAACATAATAAAATTAAGAAAAGGGATGAACATTCCGAGCGTCCAAAAAATGGGGGCTTCTTTTTTCAATGACGAAGCCAGCTTGTAGATAAAATGGAGCGCAAAAGGAAAAATGAGAAGTTGCAATAAGGGGAATAATACAGAAAGCAAATTTGAGAGTACGCAACTC
>JAAEMV010000106.1 GCA_024225195.1 Planctomycetaceae bacterium
CCGGAGATGCGGCAGCTGAGTCAGTGGGGCAAACGTCAATGTTAGCCACTGATGTTCTCGGCAATCTTTCTGTGGCGTTTAAAAAGCAAGTCAAGGCAGCTGAGAAATCAATCGGGTTTTAGCAAGGCGGAGTGGCGTTTTTGAGATTTAACTCATTTGGAATTCTTTGCCAGTTAAGATGCCACTCTGCTGAGTGCGTTTTGATTTTAAAATGCGTTCCGCCTTTTAGCTTGACTGCGTGTGTGTTCCGTTGTCGGAATGCTACAATGCTCAAGGCTTAATTGGGAAGCAAATTTCGGTCAGAGATCCTCGGTTTTCGAGTTTTACTTCTAGTTATTACAGGCAACATTTTGCACCTTAGTAAAAAGGATTTTCACGTGACCAAACGATCCATTTATCAACTGCTGATTTTTGCGATAGCTGCCGTTTTTGTTGATTATGTAGATGCTCAGTCGCAGGGACTGAGCGATTCTGGAAAAACAAAACCGGTAAAGGTTTTTATTCTCGCTGGTCAATCCAATATGGAGGGCAAGGCGGCGGTTACGTTGCTTCAGCATCAAATGATGCAGCCCGAGACGAGAGATTTGTTTGCTCATTTGCATAAAGATGGTGAACTGATTGTGCGCGAAGATGTGCATATCAAATTTCTCGAACGAAATGGAAAGTTGACCGCTGGCTTCGGGAGTCCCAATCGGATTGGTCCCGAATTGCAGTTTGGTTTTTCAATGGGAGAACAATTCGACGAGCCAGTGTTGTTGATCAAAACGGCGTGGGGTGGAAAGTCGTTGTTTCGCGATTTCCGACCGCCCAGTGCTGGCTTGCCCGATAGCGACGTTTTGAATTCGCAGTTAGTAAAAGAGCAAAAACGCAAACCGGAGACGACCTTGAAGGGCGTCAGGGATTCCTACGGTTTTTACTATCGTGAAATGCTGAAGGAAGTTCAGGAGACGCTTGCGAATATCGGAGATTTTGTTCCCCGCTACGACACCGAGGCAGGCTACGAAATCGCCGGTTTTGTATGGTTTCAAGGGTGGAACGATATGATGAAGCCGGATTTTGTGGCGGCCTATCCCGAAAATATGGCTCACTTTATTCGAGATGTCAGGAAAGATCTGGGGCGTCCCCAGTTGCCCTTCGTGGTCGGTGTGCTGGGCGTTGGCGGAGTTCAGGGGGAAAGGGTCAATGAAAAGAAAATCGAGTTCAAGCGGAATCAAGCCGCTGTTGGTTTGATGGATGAATTCAAAGGAAATGTGGCGGTTGTACAGACTGATCAGTACTGGGATGTCGAGGCGGATGCCGTGTTTACTAAAGGATGGAAAGAGAATTTAGACGAATGGAAACGAATTGGTTCTGATCGGCCATATCACTACCTTGGTAGTGTGAAATGTTACAACCGAATCGGAGGTGCATTTGCGAAGGCCTTGCTGGGTTTAACAGACAAAGAAAATGGACTCTCGGACTCCGTAGAGGAGTACCAAAATTTTCGCACCAAAAACTTAGTTGCCTGGTGTATCGTCCCGTTTGATGCCAAGAATCGAGGCCCGGCTGCCCGAGCGGAGATGGTTCGCGATCTAGGTTTCACCCGCGTGGCCTACGATTGGCGAGAGAAGCATATTCCCGAGTTCGAGCAGGAGATAATTGAGTACAAAAAAAATGGACTGGAGTATTTTGCGTTTTGGAACTGGCACGAATCGATGGCTCCACTCATTCAAAAGCATCAAATTCAGCCGCAGATTTGGGACATGTTTCGCGGGAAATTGCCGGAGGGTACTGAGGAAGATAAAACGCTCTTTGTGGTCAATCAGTTTTTGCCAAAAGCGCAGAGAGCGAAGGAGCTTGGTTTGGAATTTGGAATCTACAGCCATGGTGGTTGGGCTGGAAAGCCTGAAAATTTGGTGGCAGTGTGTGAATGTCTTCGCAATAAGCACGGGCTAACGAACGTCGGGGTTGTTTACAGCTTTCATCATGGACATGGAGATATTGCTGATTTTTCGAATGTGTTTGCCACCGTTCAGCCGTTTCTATTGTGTCTTAATTTAAACGGTATGGCGGATCCTGAAACCGTTAACCGCAAGACACACGCCAATCAGATCTTGCCCATCGGGAAGGGACTACACGAGGCGGAAATGATTCGTGAGGTGATCAAGGCTGGGTACGATGGGCCAATTGGAATTATTGGCCATCGAGCAGACGTCGATGCCAAAGAGAGCCTAAGTGCTAATCTCATTGGGTTGAAGGCGTTGCTAAATGAGATGGGTGACTCTCCTGATTCGGAGAAATGAATTCATTTCCTAGAAATATTTTAACGCTGGTTATGAAATAGGGTTATGACTGAGAATCTTAAGCGACGTTTGAACGAATTGGAATTTGATAATCGGTTCGTGAATGAGTTACCTGCTGATCCTGACTTGAGTAACGGACGGCGGCAGGTCGTGGGGGCGTGTTATTCCAGGGTTTTGCCAACGCCAGTCGTTAAGCCAACTTTGATTGCGTATGCGGCAGAAGTGGGAGAGTTGCTGGATTTGAATCCGGAGGAGTTTGAGTCGCCGGAATTTCCACAAATTTTCGGTGGTAACCGTTTGCTCGAGGGGATGGACCCGTACGCAATGTGTTACGGCGGGCACCAGTTTGGCAATTGGGCGGGACAACTGGGGGACGGGCGAGCCATTAATTTGGGCGAGGTCGTCAATGGAGCGGGCGATCAATGGGCATTGCAATTGAAAGGTGCCGGCCCCACTCCGTACTCGCGAACGGCTGATGGACTAGCGGTGCTCCGATCTTCGATTCGAGAATTCTTATGCAGTGAGGCAATGTACCATCTGGGCGTTCCGACGACCCGTGCCCTGTCGTTGGTTTTAACCGGTGAACAGGTCATGCGAGACATGCTGTATGACGGGAACCCTAAATACGAAGCGGGAGCTGTCGTTTGTCGGGTCGCTCCTTCTTTTATTCGATTTGGAAATTTCCAAATTTTTGCGGCGCGAGATGATGTCGAGAACTTGAGACGTTTGTGCGATTTTACCATCAAGGATGCTTTTCCTCATTTACATTCTGATCAGCCGGAGAAGTATTCGGCTTGGTTTGAAGAGGTCTGTAAACGTACTGCTGAGATGGTTATTCATTGGATGAGAGTCGGTTTTGTCCACGGTGTGATGAATACGGATAATATGTCGATTCTCGGACTCACCATTGATTATGGCCCTTACGGTTGGTTGGAGGATTACAATCCGGGTTGGACTCCTAACACAACCGATGCTGCGGGAAAGAGGTATCGGTTTGGGAATCAACCTCTGGTCGCTCACTGGAATTTATATCAGCTGGGCAATGCAATTATGCCATTGGTGAATGATGTAGAATCGCTGCAACGTGGCCTCGAGATTTATCTCGATAGGATTGAATCAGGTTCAAGTCAGATGATTGCAGAAAAGCTGGGCCTGCTCAAATATTCGGCGGCCTCTGATGAGGGACTCAAAAAAGAGTTGTTCGAGATTTTGATATTGCTTGAGACTGACATGACGATTTTCTTTCGCAGTCTTGCGGAGATCGGCATCAACGAGCAATCGGAAGAAAAAATCATTAGTATTCTCAGTGAGGCATACTATTCGCCGGCATTATTAGTGGGTGAAATTCGATTGCGGGTTTTAAATTGGGTGAGAGACTACCAGTGTCGCCTTCGGACGGATGGACTTTCCAATGAGGAGCGGAAGGCGAGGATGAACCGCGTGAATCCAAAATATGTGCTCCGGAATTATCTGGCCCAACTCGCGATTGATCGGTCAGAACAGGGGGATCATTCGATGATTGGCGAGCTTTTAGATGTGCTTCGAAATCCCTATGAAGAGCAGGACGGAAAAGAGGCATTCGCCGAAAAACGGCCAGAGTGGGCACGAAATCGAGTTGGATGTTCCATGCTTTCGTGTAGCTCTTAAGCAATTGTCGGGAGGTGTTCGAGGTAATTTAGTCCTCTAAAAAAACTTCAGCGGTTTCGATTTGGGGTATGGGTTAGCTCGCGATCAAATATGATGAGGGAATCATTAATGTTCGGGAAATTGCATGAACAAAATCATCTATCAATATGACGTTATCGTTGTCGGCGCGGGGCATGCAGGCACTGAGGCAGCGGCTTCAGCGGCGAGACTCGGTGCACGAGTTGCATTGATTACGACGAATCTGGATACCGTTGGCCAGCTGAGCTGTAATCCTGCGATTGGCGGCGTTGCCAAGGGGCATCTTGTTCGCGAGATTGATGCGTTGGGTGGCCTGATGGGACAGGCGATCGATGCGACTGGGATTCAGTTCCGGATGCTGAATATGCGAAAGGGACCGGCGATGCACAGTCCCCGCTCGCAGGCAGACAAAAAAGGTTATCAAAACTGGGTTAAGGCTGCGATTGAACATCAGGAGAATTTAGAACTGCGGCAGGAGGTCGTGCTAGATATTCTGACGGAGGCAGAAGAGATTGAGGGAACCGAAGATGGTCAGCGCGTGATTGGAGTCCGAGTTTTGGGGGACGTGGAGTACCACGCTCCGGCCGTGATTCTTACAACTGGGACATTTCTGTCGGCGCTCATGCATACCGGTGAGGCAAAGACCAAGGGGGGGCGTGCCGGAGAGGGAACGACGACCGGAATTAGTGCGGCGTTAAATCGGCTTGGGTTCGAGTTGGCGAGATTTAAGACCGGGACTCCGCCACGGCTGAACGGGAGAACGATTGACTATAGTCGTGCGGAAATTCAGCCCGGCGACGATGACCCACAGCCTTTTTCATTCTTGACCGATAATTTTAAGGTTGAACAAATTCCCTGTTGGATCACATTTACAAACGAAAATGTGCATCAGTTGATTCGGGATAACTTACACCGCGCCCCAATGTACAGTGGTCAGATTCAAGGAAGTGGCCCGCGTTATTGTCCTTCGATTGAAGACAAGATTGTCAAGTTTTCCGACAAGGATCGACATCAATTATTCTTAGAACCGGAAGGGCGTGATACGCTCGAAATTTACGTCAATGGAGTTTCGACAAGCCTTCCGCGGGATGTTCAGGACGCGATGTTCAAGCTAATTCCTGGTCTTGAGAATGCACAAATCATGCGATACGGGTATGCCGTTGAATACGATTTCTGTCCGCCTGATCAATTGCGACCGACTTTGGAAACCAAGACTGTTGCAGGGCTTTATTTTGCGGGACAAATTAATGGGACAACCGGGTACGAGGAAGCGGGAGCCCAAGGGTTGATGGCCGGTGCCAATGCAGCGCTGAAACTGGCGGGAAAACCGGACTGGGTAATCGACCGGGATAAAGGTTATATCGGAGTGTTGATTGATGATCTTGTTACCTGCAGTGTAGACGAACCCTATCGAATGTTTACCAGTCGCGCTGAATACCGATTACTGCTTCGGCAGGATAATGCTGATCGTCGGTTGACGCGGGAGGCGTTTCAATTGGGGTTGGTGGGAGCGGATCGATTTGACCGCCTTGATGCCAAAGAGACGGAGATTGTCCGTGTGAAACAGTTGCTCGAAAATCATCGTGTCGAAGGTGTCACTCTGGAAAAAATGCTCAAGCGAACGGAAACGCAATGGAGTGAACTGGAAAGCCATTTGCCATCTTTGAACGACGTGACTGAAGAGGTCAAACATCAGGTGGTTTATGACATTAAATATTCCGGTTACGTCAATCGGCAGCAAGCCACGATTGAAAAGCACAAGCGTTTGGCGAAAAAGAAAATTCCTGAGCACTTCGATTACGAAGGGCTGTCTCACTTAAGAAAAGAAGCCAAAGAAAAGTTGGGGCGTTTTCGACCGGCGAGTTTAGACCAGGCGCAGCGAATTAGCGGTATTACTCCGGCGGATATTGCAATGGTGATGTTGCATTTAGAGGGTAAGTCGGGATCTTAAGACACTCTCTAGAAATTGTTGGCAGACGTCGCAACCGGTCTGCAAAAAACAGAATTCCTTACTCATAATTTTTTACCGAGGTCAATTGTAAAAATGATACATCAAAAAAATAGGCTTCAGTTTGGGCTCATGTTGGGATGTTGTGCGATCGTATTTTCAGGGTCAGCGGCGATCGCTCAAGAGGAAGTACCGGCAGAATCGATTAAGGTAATTAACGAAAGTATCGTTACTTCAACTGTTTCATTTTTGGCATCTGATGAGATGAGAGGTCGCGACACGCCCTCCCCAGAATTGACGATTGCGTCGAGTTATGTTGCGTCACGATTTCTGGGGGCAGGTTTAAAAGGGCTCGGAGACGAGGGGTCTTATTATCAAAATAATGAAATCAACATTACTAAGGTTTCTGCGGGAACGCTTAAGGTAAAACGCAAGGGGAAGGCAGTTGCCACCTACGGGCTGTTGTCCGCAGGTGACGAAGCCTTGGATTACCGAGGCCAGGTGAAAATGTTGACAGCCGATAATGCGAACGATGAAAAGTTCGACGGACCCGTTTGCATTGTTGCGGAAAAGTTTGAATCGCGTCGCGATCAGAGTAATTTATTACGGCGGCTGGCACGGCTCAGGGAAAATGGCGCGACGGCAATTTTGGTTCAAGTTGATCCGGACCATCGCTTAGTCGGAATGGCGACCTCGAGCGGTGCGCCTCGAATGCAAACGGGGCGGGAGTCAAATTCTGGACATGTGGTCTTGGTTGAAAAGGGAGCTGTCGAGGGAGACTATGAAATTTCACTGCCGCGGCAAATAAAGTCGACGACAATTGTACGGAATGTGATTGGAATGATTCCTGGAAGTGATCCCGAGTTGGCCAAAGAGGCGATTATTATCTCGGCACATCTTGATCATGTGGGAATTAAAGGAAATGTTGGCGACGTGATTTGTAATGGCGCTGATGACAACGCATCCGGCGTAACAGCTGTACTAAGTCTTGCCGACGCCTTCGCCGCCATGCCTGAAGGTCCTAAACGGACCGTGATTTTCATGACCTTCTGGGGCGAAGAGAAAGGGCTTCTTGGTTCGAAGTATTATGTAAATAACCCGATCTGGCCGCTGGAAAAGACAGTTGCAAATGTAAATATCGAAATGATCGGTCGCCCCGAAGCTGGAGCCAGCGGGAAATGTTGGTCGACTGGTTGGGACGAGTCGAATATGAGTGAGTTGATGAGCATCGGTGCGAAAGAAGTTGGCGTTTTGATTTTTCAGCACCCTCAATTCAGTGGAGACATGCTTTATCGGTCAAGTGACAATTACCCATTCGCACAGAAGGGTGTGATTGCCCATAGCTTTTCGGCGGGCAGTCTGCACGAAGATTATCACATGCCGGGGGATGAATCTCAGAAGCTTGACTTTCGTCATATGACGAAAGTGATTCAGGGGCTTTTTGCAGGCACACTTCCAATGGCCAACGGCGAGGTCACGCCAAAGAAGAACTAGACGTCATTCTTCGGGTGTTTGGAGAGCTGGGGATTGCGGTCACCGATTTCTTCTGTGGCAAATCGGGCTCGTTTGGGAAGGTTTGCGTTGTGAAGGTTTGCGTTGTGAAGGTTTGCGTTAGGGAGTGAATTTCTAAAACAGGCTGGATCGATTATTTAGTTGGTGAAGTTCACTTCGTCGCCTCGATATTGTCTTCGTAATTCGCTTTCTGAACTGCGGGCTTCGAGTCTTTGGTAGCGGTGGCGTTTAAAGAGTCGGGAGTTAGAGTTTCAAAAACGTATTCATTCCCGTATTCAATCGTCGGTGGAACGGGCGGTTGCGGTTTGTTTTTGTCGCGGTTGTACAGGAGATTGTTTGCCGTCATCGCATCGAGGTTGGGAGCGGGGGGCAATTTCTGCCCGGCAAACCTCATGCCCTCGTAGATTGTTCCCTTTTGAAATGGACCCGCTCCAAGATACCAAGTGTTGCTGCTTGTGCTTTCAGCCTTGGCGATCCCAGATTGCCAAATGGGAGTGCGAGATTCGCGGTCGTATGCGAAGACAATGACCTTCGCGATCCCAGATTGCGCGTTGCTTTTTCCGAATGAAAGTTCCGGTAACGCCGGAAGCGGTGAATTTGAAATTATGCTCGCTGCGGAGGTAAGGGAACTGGCTTGCGGAATGCCGTAGACGACTTCATGCCCATCAGTTCCGAGGGCACCGACCCGCGGCTCAACGATAATGTCTGCTGATTCCCGCGTGTCCTGAATAAAGCAACTGGCCGCTGTAAGTTGTTGTCTTAGGGAACTAATGATGTACTCTGAATTTACAAACCCCACCCCCTTCACGGAGTGCAGATATAGCGTGTCGAGAAATACTTTTTGGCCTCGTAGCGACTGAAAGTCAATCTGGCTGATAGCCTGGTCGACCGCATCGGACATAAGTAATTGTTCTGTTGCAGAACGCGTAGTGGTACTGCCGCAGCCCACCAACGCTATCGAGCAAAGAGCCATTGCCCAGAGGCCAAGGCAAGTTCGTTGGAAGTGGTTGAATATTGTTTTTGAACGAAGCACGTGTGATTGCATTTAACCGACCTGTCTCTATCTCAAAACAGGAATGAGGCAAAAAACTAAAAAACTGCGTGCGGGACTATAGAGAAATTGCTCGTTTAGCGAAAGCGAACCTTGGAATTGAAATAGCTTGCTACCTTGTACAGGTTCGTAAACCGAATCAGTAGATTGCCTATTTTACCAATTGGTTTTTTTTATTTCAATTTAGAGAATAATCTCTGACCCGATAAGCGCCTGAAATAGCGTAGAAAGGATGGGAGGTATAGGGTTAACAGCGTGAATAGAAAGAAATTTGCACTCTCAAAGGTTAACCTGAATCACTTATCTACCGCAATTATGTTAATCTAATCAATCTTGACCGACCGGACAGGTTAGATATAATCCGGTCGTGTTGGCAAGGTTGGCAATATCGGATGGAACGGTCAATTTTTCCAAATAGTAGGATTCAGTAGTTTGTGGTGTATGCGGAGTTGAGCGATGACCGCGTGGACTACGGGGGAACCCGAGTCGACCTTCGCTGCCGTGCAGCACCCAAATCAACTTAGACGTGTCGGGTGGAGATTTATTCCTTCCCGCCCAACCACCTAGGGAGAGGATGGTTCAATGAGTACAAAAACAGTCTTTACCACCGGCGAAGCAGCAAAAATCTGTAAGGTTAGCCAGCAGACAATCATTCGTTGCTTTGACAATGGAAGCCTCAAAGGCTTTCGCGTACCGGGCAGTCGGTTTCGCCGAATTCCACGCGATCAACTCTATTCATTCATGAAAGAGAACGGAATTCCAACAGAGGCATTGGAGAGCGGCAAGCGAAAATTGCTGATCGTCGATGATGATGTGGAATTGGTTGAGTTAATGGTCGATGTCTTTGCACGAGATGGTCGTTTTGAGATCAAATCCGCGAATAACGGATTTGGAGCGGGCATGTTAGTCAAAGAGTTCCGGCCTGATCTCGTGATTCTTGATGTGATGCTACCAGATATCAACGGCAAAGAAGTTTGCCAGCGGGTACGCAACGACCCCTCGATGAAAACAGTAAAAATTATCTGTATCTCCGGGATGGTGGAGCAGGATAAGATCGCTGATTTGCGTGCTGCCGGTGCGGATGACTTCATGAACAAGCCATTCTCAGTTGATGTTTTACTTGAGCGTGGTTGTCAGATGCTGGATATGGACAGCAACAACACCGCGGTTGGTTAAATCTCGTCGAGGATTGCGAATTCGCAAACGCGTGTTAATAACCTAACGAGCGCGCCTCGGCATTGCCTGAGGCGCGTTTTTTTAATGGACTTGAATAACGGGTGCAGCTGTGCGTTGGTTACCAATTGGATTGGGCGAACAGGATGATCGCGTGGCAATTCGTTTGCCCTGCCTCGAGGCTGATTTAGTTAAATTAGTTGCAGTCAGTACGTCGAGCTCTGCGGCTGATGGGTTGCATCGGCTGCTGCGATCAAACCCGACGTTATTGTTGTTTTTTCTCGGGCACTATCGCGATTCTAAGCTTCAAGTCCCCTCTTCTGCTCACGAATTAATCGAGGGAATTTCAGCAACGGCGCTTGATGCGGTCGGTAACATCCAAGTTGGTTTCGGCTCAGGAGTCAGCAAGAAATGTTCGGACAAAAAGTTGAGCGACTGGTTTATGGAATTCAGTCGCGCTCGTTCCAACAAAAAACTAAGACGTTCGCTTGAAGAATTTATCCAGTTTTTCGGTTTCCAAAAAAAGCGTCAGAGTAAAAAGCTAATTTTAAGTTTAGTTGGAAAAGACTTGCGAGCGGACCAGTTTGTCTGCCGTGGTATCAGACGCAAAGAAACATCTGTGCGTTTGACGCGACGTTGGCTGGAGGAACGCGGGAGTAAGTTGCCAATTGACGCGCTGGTAGCACTCGGGAAAACGGCACTTGAAACCTCAGCCAGTCACGCGAAACGCTTGCAGCGGGATAAACTTGCATCGATGAAGCAGTTGGCTTACGGGGCAAGCCACGAAATCAATAATCCGCTTGCCAACATTGCCTCCCGGGCACAAACGATGTTGGCGGTTGAGACGAATCAGGAGAAGAAATACAAGTTGGGAGTGATTTATGAGCAAGCGATGCGAGCTCATGAAATGATTTCGGACATGATGCTATTTGCCCACCCTCCCCTTGCGCGACTTGAGACAACATCGATTCGTTTGATGATGGCTCGCGTGGTAGATGAATTGACTCCGTTGATCGATAGGGTTTCAGGGTGTGAGTTTCGAGTCATTATCGGTGCCGGTGTTGATCGGGCCCAGCTAGATGCCACTCAAATTGCTGTCGCAATCAAGAGCTTGGTACGGAATTCGGTAGAGTCACTTGAGGCGTCGGATCAGCAGCGAGCGGAGATCGAAATTCGTATCGACCGAACCGAGTTTGGGGTGGTTCAATTTTTGGTTTCTGACAATGGCTCAAAGATCCGAAGCGACATTGTCGAACATTTGTTCGATCCATTTTTCTCAGGACGTGAGGCTGGGCGAGGCCTCGGCTTTGGGTTGTCAAAAGTCTGGGCAATTGCTGAAATGCATGGTGGTAGGATTGAGTACTCAGCCGAATGCGAATTTGGTCCGCAGTTTATTTTATCGTTGCCTCAGGAGACGAATGCAATTTACATGGGAAAGTCGCTTACGCTGGCACCAGCGACGGCCTCTCGCGTTGAGCCAGGTGAGGGCGAAGCGGCGTGAACGCGGTTTCGTCTTGTTTCTCAATTTTTCTTTGCCGCTTCGATTGACAATGTGAAATTGTCATCAAAGAATAATGATTGCGATTGAGATGCAATCGTTCCTTCTATAGCCGTCCTATTTCAACTGTTGGGTACGATGAATAATCTCACCAATCAAGCCAAGTCTCCCTCTCTTTGGGCGGCTTTGATCCCTGTTTTTGTTTTGATCGGTTTGTTGGGCCTCAATGTCTATCTCTACGGTGAGGATTCATCCTACGGTCCAAACCAAATTGCGTTACTGATGGCGGCGGGAGCCGCTGCAATTGTTGGACGGTTGTACCTTAATTCGTTTAAAGAGATGCTGGCGGGGATTGAGCGAGCGATCGGGTCGGCGTTGGTAGCGATGTTGATTTTGTTGTTGATTGGTTCTTTAGCCGGAACCTGGATGATGAGCGGTGTTGTACCAGCCATGATCTATTATGGGCTCGATGTTTTGAATCCACAGAGTTTTTTGGTGGCAACGGCAGTGGTCTGTGCGATTGTTTCGGTGGCGACGGGGAGTTCGTGGTCGACGGTGGCAACGGTTGGGATCGCACTACTGGGAATCGGCATGGCGCTCGGAGTCAGTACGCCTTTAACGGCTGGTGCGATCATTTCCGGAGCGTATTTTGGCGACAAGATATCCCCTCTTTCGGATACCACCAATTTAGCGGCGGCGATGGCGGGAACTGATTTGATTACGCATATTAAGTACATGCTGTGGACAACTGTCCCGAGTTTTGTAATCGCCCTGAGCATTTATCTTTTGATTGGGTTGGGTGGAGAGCCAACTGAGATTGCAGGGAATACGGCTGCTTTAAAACAAGAAATGCTCGCTAACTTTGACACGTTGAGCCCGGTTCTGTTTTTGGTTCCGCTAGTTGTGCTGGCAATGGTGATTCTAAAGTTCGATGCGGTTGCGGCTTTATTCATCGGCGCGGTCTTGGGCGGCGTATTTGCAATCGTCTTTCAACCGCAAATGGTTTCGGAAATCGCTGGACTTGATGATGTTGAAGTTGTTTCGTCGACGGGGGAAACCGAAATGGTTCAGCCGAGTTATGCAAAACGTTCATACATTGCGTTTATCAATTCAATGGCGTTCGAAACGGCTCGTTACTCGAAAGCGGACGCAGCTAAGTTTGAAGCAGAATTTGAGCAAGCAAAAGCAGGCTTGAAGCAGGTGGAAGCGGCACCGGAAGGTTCTTCAGAAGCGGCCGAAATCGATTCTGCCAAGCAAAAAGTTGCCGAAACGCAGGCAAAACTCATGGCCGTGAAGTTGCTGAAAGGGAAAGGGATGGACGGGATGCTGAACACCATTTGGCTAATTATTACTGCCATGTGCTTCGGCGGTGTGATGGAGTCCTGCGGGCTTTTGAAGCGAATTACTGACCCATTGATTGGCATGGCTAAGTCGACGGGATCTCTCATTGCGACGACTGCGGGGAGTTGTATTTTTGTCAATGCGACGGCTTCGGATCAGTATCTGGCAATCGTTGTGCCTGGTCAGATGTTTCGAGACACCTACGCCAAGCGCGGTTTGGCTCCTCAAAATCTTAGCCGAACACTCGAAGATGCCGGCACGGTTACGTCCGTGTTGATCCCTTGGAACACGTGCGGTGCGGCTCAAAGCGCAGTGCTCGGAGTTGCGACATTGGCGTACGCACCGTTCTGTTTCTTTAATTGGATTAGCCCCTTGATGACAATTGCCATTGGGTTTGCCGGGATTGGAATTGCCAAGTTGAAGAAGCAGGATGGGGAAGCCTCTGACAGTCAAGCGGAAGCCTCTGGCAGTTAATCGGAAGGCTAAATTCAGGCATTCTTTCGCAAAAACATTAACACGCTATTTGCTAGCGGCTATAGCAAACGCGATCCACTGGACTTTCACTCGCATTGAGGTTGGCCTCTCAGTAGCGATTTGGTAATTCAAATACCGAAAGGGTCGATAAGTATCGACTGGCGCCGCTTGAAATGAGACGAGCGCTGGGCGGTGGTTTTCTCTGTGAGAAGTTAATGAACCGAATTTTCTTTTTTTCGTTAGTGGCCGTGGCTGCTTTTTCGGGCGGCCAATTTGAAAGCCATGCGATTGGGCAAACGGACTCAGTATTTTATACGCCACCATATGTACGCGCTGGTAAGTTCAGTTTGCATAAAGTACAGCCCTATCAAATGAGCAGTAGCTTCGAGTCCAAGTTCGTGCCGCTATCCAGTAAAGAGGTGGGAAGCTCTTCGCAATTTATAACACCTTCTTTGTCTGGAAACGTTTCGGTACCTCCAGTAAATTTGCTGTTTCCGTCGAACGCAAATACGGCCGCGCCAATTCGCCCTTCACCTCTTCAGGCCACTCCCGTTCCGGTTGTGGCGGCACAGCCGTTTTATGCGCAACCTCAATTGACAACTCAGCGGGCGGTTGTTCGTCCACCCCAGGTAGTAAGTCGACCGAGTTCTCGGCGTTCGGTTTTGCAGTATCAAGCGTCGACGATCCCTTCCCTCAATATTAAAGACGGGAAATCAATTCAGCTTACCTCGGCCAGCTATCCTGTTCGTCCTGTAAGTCAGGTTCCCGCTCAGACTGTGGGAGCGGTAAGCGGTTCGGTCGTTCAGCAAACAGCGTTACAACAATCGACTCTTGGGCTTGCTCCTCCTCGGGTTAGCACTGTTCCCGTGGTTGCTCCAGCAATATCGTCTAATCCACAGGCAACCGTTTGTTGCCTACCGCCGAGTGCCTATCAAAATGTAGTTGGCGCATCGAATCGACCAGCTGGGGTAACGCTCCAGAACATGCCTCAAGGGACTTATGTGGGACGCGGGTTAGTCGGGCAGCCGGCAGCTTATATTGACGGTCAGCCGCTGAGGAATTTGATTCGCTACATCACGTTCTAAGTGCCAAAGGCCGAGCTAGGAACGTTTCGAGCTCTATTGGCTGTCCGGCAGAATCCAGCAGCTTCATTATTGTTCGCAAGGGCGTTGGCCGGGAGAAAGGTCTGTTTTTTTACAAAACGGACATACTTTGGGGTCGGCTGTTTCGTCATCCATTTCGTCGCTTCTGTAACCGACGGTATCCCGCCATCCGCAATCCAGGCATTTCAGTTCCCAGGCGTCGATGGTTAGCTCATCTCCGTCAAAATGGTTATACTTGCAGACGAGCGGGCATTCATCGCGACCTCCCTGGAGGCATTTTCCGTTTGGGGGAATTAGCGGTTTCACAATGGTTCCGTTCGGGTGAATGAATCGTTTTCAGTAAACGTCGGGTTTAAATCTAGCCGACTTTTTGGAGTTTTGACAGATCGCTTTAGACGATCGATATTTTACGAGGATTATTAATGAGCGTTTCTATTAGCAATTTAAAAAATGCGGCTCCCTTCGCTGCATTTGCGATGTTCTTTGGCGTGTTTGGGGGCAGCCTGTTCCTGAGTTCAACCTTGACAGCTCAGACTACGGTTCCTGCTTCCGTCGTCACCTTGTTGCCCGGTCACGGAAGTGCGTTCATCAATCCATTGGCTGGTACACAGGAAGACGGTTTTGTTGATTTGTTTAATGGAAAAAACCTCGATGGCTGGGAGCAAAAAAATGGTACTGCAACCTACGAGGTAGTCGACGGTACCATTCTTGGGCGAACTGCAAAGGGAAGCCCGAACTCATTTCTATGCACCGAAAAGGAGTACGACGATTTTGAGTTGGTCTTTGAGGTCAAAGTTGATAAGGGATTGAACTCTGGTGTCCAAATTCGATCCTTAAGTAAGCCCGACTATAAAGAAGGGCGAGTCCACGGCCCCCAAGTGGAAATTGAATGGGATCCGGGAGAATCAGGTTACATCTATTCTGAAGGCACCAAGCGGGGATGGGTCAGTCCAAAACGTACTCAAAAGAACGTACTTAAAAACGAAGGTTGGAATAAATATCGCGTCTTAGCTGATGGACCGCGAATCCAGACATGGATCAATGGAACCTGTGTCGAGGATATTGAGATGCCTGCTATTGAATCAACAAAGGGGTTTATAGGACTCCAAGTTCACGGTATCAAAAAAAATGCTGGTCCATTTCAGGTGCAATGGAAGAATATTCGTATTCGCGAAATTAGTGGTGATGAGCGACGAAAAATGAAAGCGTTCAGGGGAACCCCGAAGGTTGACGGCAAGATCGATGATCTTTGGGTGGGTGTGCCCCGCGTATTGACGTCGCGGTCAATCGACGAAGTGGATGAGCTTTCGGAGGACCAAAAGGCATCAACAGCATGGGTTCGTTGTTTGTGGGACGAGGGGCATCTTTATTGTTTGGCCGAAGTGACCGATGACGCGATTAGTTCCGCGGCTGGAGATGAATGGGATCGGGATGGAGTCGAGTTTTTTGTCGATCGAAATTTTGCAAGAACTTCGACGTACGATGACGACGATGCCCAGTATCGCACGGAGCCCGATGGAAACGAGTCGAGTGGTTCTGAGAATGATCTTTCGACTTATAAATCTGCAGTGACAAAAACCGAGAATGGTTACATTGTTGAGGTTTGCATTGATTTGAAAGGCGAAGTCGGGAAAAAGATTGGATTTGACGTTCAGGTCAACAACGATCCTGGTGATGGTCGCCGAATGTCCGCCATGAAATGGAACGACGCTTCTAATGACACCTATTTTGACATGTCTAATGCAGGGACACTCGAAATGGTCGAAGGTAATTAGTCGTTTTCGTAATTGAATAGTCGATCAGTGGGTGATTGCTGGAAGTTCTGGCGATCGCCCACGTTTTATTGACAACCAAAATCAAAACCAGATTTAGTCCAAAAAACAATAGCCACATCGTTAAGATTGTTTTTTTGGACTAAACTGTCTTGGGCAGTGTACCTGCTCCGCCGCATCAACGATAAGCAACATGAAAAACAAGGCTGATACTTCTACCATGGGAACTCCGTCCACCCCAATTGCTGAGAATAAGACACTCGCCGAGAAAGCTGATAAATTCCGCTGTTACCAAAAGTCTGTGCAGTCGCCAGACCATGAAGTTGAGTTTTTCGAGCAAGCCTTTCGAGATGTGTTCCAGAGAAAACCCTACAGTCTCCGAGAAGATTTTTGCGGTACCTTTGCGGTTTGCTGTAAGTGGGTGAAGTCTGATTCAGAGCGGACGGCTTTAGGGGTAGACCTGTGCTCCGAGACCTTGGAGTGGGGGCGGGCTAACAACCTGATCAAATTATCTGATGCCCAAAAAAAACGTGTACGTCTGCTTGAGCAGGACGTCCGTAAGAAAAATCGACCTCAGGCCGATGTATTGGCCGCTCAAAATTTTTCATTTTGGATTTTCAAAACAAGATCTGAGGTGATCGAATATTTCAAAATGGCGCGAGCCAATATTAAATCGGACGGCATCATGGTGATGGACATGATGGGTGGGGGCGATTGCCAAATTGAAGGTCACGTAGATAAGCGGGTTGTCAAAAAAGGAAAACGTGGTTTTCGATATTATTGGAAGCAGGACAGCTATAACCCAATCAACCACGATGCCAGTTTTTCGATTAGTTTTAAATTCAAAGATGGAAGCTGGATCAAGCGAGCGTTTGAGTACCACTGGAGATTTTGGAGTATTGCCGAAGTGAGAGAGATGCTCGCTGAGGCTGGGTTCAAAGAAAGTCACGTCTATTGGGAAACCGAAGACGAAGATGGTGAAGATACTGGTGAATTCGAACGTCGCGATTCGGTGCCGAGTGCGCCCTGTTGGATAGCTTACATAGTCGCTGTCCGTTAGCTCACGATTCTTGAGAACTAAGGGGTTGCGAAGCTAGGGAAACGTTCAGGAGAGGCCGTTTTCCCTTAATAAAGCGAAGGTTTGGACCCGTTTTAAATTTTTACTCTGATCGATGGAGTTTCAGGTCGAAACGGTGCTGAGTGGCGGGCTTATATCAACTATCATAGAGGGCAATCTCGGACAGTTGATTGATGATTGGTAATCAGGATGCTTCAAATTCAAACTCATGCTTTGATCCTGTTTTCTTCGATTTGGTTATTGCTTACAGCCTCGATTCAGGGCAATGACCAAGGTGCAGAAATTTACCGCGCTCAATGCGCTGCCTGTCACGGAGAGAATGGCCAAGGAACAGCAGAGCATTTTTCCGATCCGTTGCGCGGAGACTTGGCGTTATCTCAGCTTGAGAAACTTATCGTCAAGACGATGCCTGAAGAACATCCTGAGATGTGCGTTGGTGACGAAGCAAAGTTGGTGGCCGCGTTCGTTTACGATCGTTTCTATTCATCTGAGGCCCAACAGAGATTAAATAAATCAAGAATTGAATTGTCCCGTTTGACCGTTCGTCAATTGCGTGAATCAATCGTTGATTTGCTGGGCTCGTTTAGCTCTGAGGTTAAAGTTTCCGATGCGAGAGGCCTCGAGGCTAATTATTTTGCATCTCGAAATTGGACGGAGCAAAGACGATTGTCTTCGCAAGTCGATCGGACAATCGATTTTGGAAGCGGTGTGCCTCATTTTGATCCGACGGGAAAATATGCGTCATTGAAGAAAAAGGAAGATCCGAAAAAAGATGTCAATTTGATGAATCAAGGATTCTCCACTTATTGGCGTGGGGGCCTGATTCCGGTCGAAACTGGAATGTATGAAATTGTTGTCGAGTCAAAAAACGGTTTCTCGCTATCAATCAATGACCTGAAGAATCCACTCATTGATCGAAAGGTTCGGTCTGATGATGTTGTGGAACATCGTGCTTCGATCTTTCTGATTGGGGGGCGTCCTGTGGGGTTAAGCCTTTATTTATTCTCATACCCACAACCGCCAGCGAAAATAAGATTGTTGTGGAAGCGGCCGAATGGAATCGCTGAGGTTATCCCTGAGTCAAGTTTGGTTCCCGTTTCTCCGAAAGAGATCTGTATTTGTTCCACGGTTTTTCCACCGGATGATGCCAGTTATGGTTTTGAGCGTGGGATTTCGGTGTCCGGGCAATGGGACCGAGCAACGACCGACTCGGCGATCGAAACGGCAGAGTGGGTTTCCGAGAGGATGTGGAAACTGGCGGGCACTCGTGAAAATGACAAAGACGCCTCAGTAAAGCTGCAAGATTTTTGCTACCAGTTCGTTGAGCGAGCGTTTGCTACACGCCTGAGTGAAGACGATCGAGAATTCTTTGTGGATCGTCATTTCGGGCAGGAGATCAGTCAAAAAGATAAAGTGAAACGGGTTGTTCTGTTAGCGTTAAAGTCACCCCGGTTTTTGTATCCCATAATTCAAAGTCGTCGTCGTAGCGAAGAGATTGCAAGGAATCTCGCACTAACTCTTTGGGATTCGCTCCCCGATAAGCGGCTTTATCAGTTGGCTGACAAGGGGCAGTTAGAGGATCCGAAGATTGTTGAGCGGGAATCACGACGCATGGTGCGTGATTTGCGATCACGGCAAAAGATAAAGATGTTTTTTCTGGATTGGCTGAAAGCTGAGCGAGCGGCCAGTTCGGCGAAAGATAAATCGAACTACCCTGAATTTGATGATGAGTTAGTCTCGGATTTGCAGACCAGTCTCTTGCTTTACCTTAACGAGGTTGTGTGGACTGATAGTTCCGATTATCGCCAGCTTTTCTTGGCTGATTATCTCTATGTGAACAAAAGAATTGGTGAGTTTTACGGGATTCCAGTTAGTGGAGACGGTTTTGACAAGGTTAGTGGGATTGCCGGTAACCGAAGCGGAGTAGTGACCCATCCATTTTTGATGAGCGGTCTCGCCTATAGTAAAGATAGTTCACCGATTCATCGGGGCGTGTTTATCGCAAAACAGATTCTAGGCACCAGTCTTCGCCAGCCACCGAACGATGTGAAACCATTGACCGAAGAATTTAATCCAGCGATGACGACTCGGGAGCGAGTTGAGCATCAGACAAAAGAGACGGGATGCATGAGTTGTCACCAGATTATTAATCCGCTTGGGTTCAGTCTCGAGAATTACGACGCGGTTGGGCGATTTCGGACTCACGAGAAATCAAAACCGATCGATGTAAAAGCGATTTATCAGACCCCTGAAGGCGACGATGTGGAATTGAGCGGCGCCCGCGATTTAGCTGCGTTTTTAGCAAGCAGCGAGCGTGTACAAAAAAGCTTTATTCGCCAGTTATTCAATTACTACACGAAACAATCGATTGATGCCGTGGAGAAGAATCAAATTGATGAATTGCATCGTAAGTTCAAAGAATCCAGTTTCAATATTGAAAAATTATTGGTTGAAATATCATTGGTGCCGATGAATTATCAAAGCGAGGTCAGTGCTAAATAGGTTAGCATGATGAGATTGTATGACTTGGGGATTTTGTTTTCCTTGAATTTTGGGTGAGGATGGAATGAGTTCAAAAATTTTGAGACGAGAGTTTTTGCGAGGCGCAGGCTCTTTCGCACTTGCTTTCCCGGGTCTTTCTAGTTGGCACGGACTCAATTGGGCGATCCCCGATTTGCAGGCAGGGAAAAAAAAGCGGCTCGTGATAATGTTCTCGCCCAATGGAATGGTGAGAGAGGGGTTCTGGCCAAAAACGGAAGGCCCTGATTTTGAGATGGACCAGGTACTGAAGCCGCTAGAAGATTTGAGAGAAAAAACTCTGGTCGTCCATGGCGTTTGCAATAAAGTACGTGGTGATGGCGATAATCACATGCGAGGCATGAGTTGTCTGCTGACAGGGAATGAACTTTTTCCGGGGAACATTCAGGGAGGAAGTGATAAACCTGCCGGTTGGGCCAAAGGCATTTCGATTGATCAAGAAATCAAAGGATTTCTGCAGGCTAACGAAGAGACCAGTACGCGATTTGGGACGCTCGAATTTGGTGTTCGAGTCCCACACAAAGCTGACCCGTGGACGAGAATGGTATATGCCGGACCCAATCAGCCACTCGCTCCCATTGCCGATCCTTACCGGATGTACGAAAAAATGTACGGCAATGTCAAGGATCGCGAAAATTTGTTGAGCGTCTTGAACATGGTTCAAGAGGATGTGAAATCGTCTGGCACGCGGGTCTCAGAGCGAGATCGGCATCTTCTCGAGGCCCACGGAAAATATATTGGGGAGATGGAGCGGGAATTAGTCAATCGAGGCGAGCCGTCCTATCTCGCCGCACCGGTCGAGCTGCCTAAAAATGTCGGGGACTCTGATGAAAACATGCCGACGTTATCTAAAATGCAAATTGATCTGTTAGTGAATGGTTTTGAAAATGACCTGAATCGGATTTCAACATTGCAGTACACGCAGTCGGTCGGACAGTCAAGAATGAAATGGCTCGACGTCAGTGAAGGCCATCATACGCTTTCTCATGATCCCGATGGTAAGAAGGAGACGCAGGATAAATTGCGGCGCATCAATACCTGGTACTGTGAGCAGCTTGCCTATCTGTGCAAGAAATTAGCGGCAACAAAAGAACCCGGAACCAATGAGTCCATGCTTGATAATACGTTGGTTGTTTGGACCAACGAGTTAGGGCACGGGAATTCCCACACACTCAATAACCTGCCGATGGTGCTGGTTGGTGGTGGTTTTGGTTTTGAAATGGGGCGTTTCGCGAAAGTCAAAAACGTCACGACAAGTAGACTGTGGCTCGCGATCTCCCACGCAATGGGTCATCGAATCGACAGTTTTGGATTGGCGGAACTATGTAAAGAAGGTCCAGTGAAGCTTTAATTGAGCCTGGGTTTTCTATGCCGATCCAATCAAAGGTCGGGGAACACATAGTCCGGATCGTTGCTGAACTAGTTCGCATTCGCGGGGACTTTAGCGTCTGTTTCGGAAAGCCACGTCTCAAGCTTGTTCCGTAACTCCGCTGTTTTTTCCGGCATCGATCTCGTTAAATCGTTTGCTTCACTCAGATCATCTTTGAGGTTGTATAGTTCGACGGAGTTATCGTCGTAAAATTTGATCAGTTTGAAATCTCCAGATCGAACAGCGCTTCCCGGTCGATTTTTTTTGTGAAACGCATAGTTTGGATAGTGGAAATAGATGGCGTCGCGGTCAAGCGGAGATTTGCCGGTAAATAAGTCGACGAGAGAATCACCATCGGGGTGGTTCGACGGATCGGGCTCGATACCGACGGCGTCGAGAATGGTTGCGTGAAAGTCCATGCTGATAATGGGGGTCTGGCTGACTGAAGCCGGTTTGATTTTTCCAGCCCATTTGACAATCGCAGGGACACGGATACCTCCTTCGTAAAGATATCCTTTCTCACCCCTGAGGGGTTTAACGTTAGCGGCAAATGGCCCGTTGTCCGATGTGAAAATGATAAGTGTGTTCTCGGTTAGCCCGAACCGGTCTAGGCTTGCGAGTAATTTTCCGATGGAGAGATCCATTCCTTCGATCATCGCCGCGTAGGTTGGATTTTCAATTCCCGGCCCTTTTCTTTTTTCATACTTTTGGACGAGCGGTTGGGGAGCCTGAAATGGGTAGTGGACTGAATAATTCCACCAACAAAGAAAAAATGGTTTGTCTTGATTCTCCTCGATAAAATTAATGCACTCCTGGCTGCATCGTTCGGGAAGGTAGTTGAATTGCTCGCTGGGCGAAATGTTGGGGATGCGGTAAGGTTCAAAATAGCTGGGAGGGCCGCCGAATGAACAACCTCCGATATTAATGTCAAATCCCTGATGTTCCGCGCGCAATTCAGGCTCTGTCGGCCCGTTTGATTTTTTGTTTTGGTGAGAAAGGTGCCACTTGCCGACAAACCCGGTTGCGTATCCGTTGGCTTTTAACTGTTCGGCAAGCGTGACTCGATCAAGAGGTAGGTGGCGTTGCCAAGGTGCTGTTTTGATTTTTGTTCCCGGCTTTTGGTAGCCCGGTGGGTGTCCCGGAGCATGGTTCGTGATGTTGAGCCGAGCTGGAGACTCGCCAGTCATCATTGCGGCTCGGGTCGGAGTGCAAACCGGGGAAGCGGAATAGGCATTGGTAAACAGCATGCCTTGTTTGGCAAGGCGATCTAAATTTGGAGTCTCGAGATTCTTGTTGCCGTAGCAATGCAGGTCTTTCCAGCCCAAATCGTCTGCCATGATTAGCACGATATTAGGTGGGGCGTCTTTTGAGGTGGTTGGTTGCTGTGCATCCAGGTTTGCCACACCAAGTAGGCAGTAGGACGCAAACGCAAACAGAATGCTTGCGGCGTTTAACGAGATGGGGGTTATAGCAACGCCACAACGAGTGGTTTTTTTAGTCATCATCGCGAGACTCATAGCGTTTTTTCTGTTGAATTCTTAAAGGTAGTTGTGGTTCAGCACCAGTGGCATCAGGCGAGAGAATGGTTCTTCAAAACCAGGTATTCTCGGATCGGGTTTTAGGTAATGGTTCTGAGTTCGAAAGCGTTGCCTTTGGACAAGTTAATTCGCAGGACGCCGTGGTTGACGTTACAATTGTAGTTTGTTGAGAGAGGCTTGGAAACCAAAGCTGTTTTGATAGGAGGCATGCACTGTTGATGTGTATTCGCCAATTGTCATGTTAACCAAGCGCTGGCATGTTGTTGCTAAAGGAGTTAGGGATGGGAAAGCCACTGAAACGGCGAAGCTTTTTAAAAGGAGCCGGAGTTGCGCTCGCCTTGCCGATGCTCGAAGCGATGGTTTCGGATTGTCACGCCTCAGGCGTCGAGAAGCGTCCGGTAAAGCGGTTCGTTTGTCTGTCAAATAATTACGGGATGTATCGCAATGGATTTTTTCCATCAGCCGATCAAGTTGGAGCCGGCTATGAAATGCCAGAAACCTTGCAGTCACTTGAGCAGCATCGAAAACAATTGACCATTTTTTCAAACTTGGATCATGGAAACACTGGAGGACACGCTGGTGTGCCTGTGTTGTTAAGCGGAGTGCGGCCAGCGTTGGCTCACGGCTATCCGGAAGGCAATCTCAGCTTGGATCAGAGACTCGCCGAATTTAATGGCACAGCCACGCGATTTCCTTCTATGACGATCGGTTGTAACGAACAAAATTTAATCAGCTTTACTCGTGCTGGTGTCCAGGTCCCAACCATTGATATGCGAACCGCTTATCGCCAAATGTTTCTTGACGAATCTACAGAAAGAAAAGCAACCGCTTTAGATCGATTGAAACGTCAGAATAGTGTTTTAGATGTAGTCATGGGGCAGGCAAAATCGCTTCAACAGCGACTAGGAAAGCAGGACCAGCGAAAGTTGGATGAGTACCTCGGTTCGGTCCGTTCCTTAGAAAAGAAAATTGTTCAGCAGGAGCCATGGATTGACCGACCCAGGCCAAAAACTGATGTTTTGGAGCCGCAACTGACAGGCGGAACGCCGGAACGATTAAAAGCCACCATTGAAATGATCGTTTTAGCACTTCAGACGGACTCTACTCGCGTCGTGACTTGCGTTAGTGGTTTTGCCAACGGTGATTTTGGGTTGAGCGGTGGTTATCACAATTTTTCTCATCATGGAGAGAGGCCAGAACCGGTGGCCGCGCTTAAAAAGATCGAGGGTTATCAGATTGAGATGATGGCCTACTTGATTGCTCGCTTGAAACAGCAGACTGATGTGATTAACGGTGGGACGCTGTTGGATCATACAACAATTTTGTTTGGTTGTGGGATGGCCACGGGAACGCATCAAACTAAAAACCTACCCCTGCTGTTGGCAGGCGGTGGTTATCATCATGGACAGCACAAGGTGTTCTCTGA
>JAAEMV010000107.1 GCA_024225195.1 Planctomycetaceae bacterium
GAGAATGACAATGATGTTTGGCTTATCCTTCGGGCTATCCGTTTCCGCGAAGAGCGTGGCCGGTGTCATCAATAAGAGGATCAGGAAATAAGTTTTCATGTTTGGCATCGTTGGATTGCAAGAAGTTGGTTTGGTATTGAAGCGAATCATCGGCTTAAAAAGCTTCAGAAAAAAATCCCGCTGCTCGAAGTTTGAGTAGTTCGTCGAAACGGATCATCCGACACACTGTTTTAATTTTGTTTTGGATCGTTTTTCGGTAAGCGAGCACGCCAACTTGATTTTGCGTTATTCGGGAAATGAAATCAATTTAGAATGTCGTGTTTAATCCGAAGTTTATGTGCTTTATAGAATTACTGAAATGCAGGTTTGGCTGTTTTCTGAGGTTTGCAGGGTGCAATACAGTGGAGAGCAGGTAGCCGTTGCGATTTCACAGGATTGTGTTCCTGTTCAATCCTATTGGGGAATTGATCAATCGCGTCTGTCCAGGGGCTTCGAGTGCAACGCGTCTGGTAGGATTCGACGCCAAATCTCAGCTGCCTCAGTTTCATTGGTTTGGATTGGGCCTGCGATTAACTTCCAGTTTCCCGTTTCAATTTTTGTACGGAGGGATTGAAGGTGTCGGTTGATATAATTTTGAGGTACTGTTTTTTCGATCGTGATGCACGATGGAAGATCCGGTAAGACGAGGTAGTTGAGCCGTTTGTTGGTTAGTTGGAAAAGGTGGTTTAGCTTTTCCGAGTCGGTGAGTCCTGGGATAGCGGCCCAGTCAGCCGCCGCGTACTTTGAAAAAATCGGATGGTCGATGAGCTGTGTTTGATTCAAGGTCACGGAATTTAAATTCGCAGTCGCATCCTCGCGATCAAACAGGAGAATTGATTTTAGGCTTTTTGTGTTGATGTCGGTTGTATGCATGACAGCGTAATTCACTTTAGCAAAATTTTGTTCAGCACTATCAGTAATGATGTGATCAATGATTTGCTGCTGTGCGGCCATTGAGTTGAACGAAGTCTCCTGATGTTGCTCCCATCCGCGAAACGAAGCCGTGACCAAGCAGA
>JAAEMV010000108.1 GCA_024225195.1 Planctomycetaceae bacterium
CGTTTCTTCCGTGACGTTGGGGATTCGGACGGTGAATTGTTCTTCCACCATCCTGGTTTTTTCAACGGGCACCGTAACAACCACTGACTCCGTAACGGTATAAGGTTGTTTAACGGTATAGGTCTCGGATGTTTGCCGTTCGAGCGCGACGGGGTTTCTGTACTCCTGCTCTATTTCTTTTTCAGTTTGAACTGTTTCGTATTTAATAAACGGAATCGTTTTATTACGCGTCTCAGTTTTTACACTGCTGCGGTTGACTTTTCTAGTTTTGGCGACCCAGCGGTATTTCGTAACAGTAAAGGACTCTGTGCGAGTGGAGGGGACGAAGTCGAGGACGTCCAGTTTTGCAGTTCGACGCTCCTGTCGAAAACGAGTGACTGGAACCATTTTGGAGCGTGTTTCTTTGCGCTGGACAATAGTGCTGTATTGATAGGGGATTTTACGCTGAACCGTAACATAGTCGGTGTAGGGCACTTGGTAGGTTGTCGTTTGAGGGCACCAAACTTTTGTGTTGCAAAGCGTAGTTTCTGATGGCCACGTCGAGAGATTTGTAATCGGATTATTTGGGTATCCGCTAGTGTTGGCCAAAGGGACTGTTTTCCAGCATCCAGTATCGCGTGTTACACAACGGTATTTGGTCACCGGTATCTGCTGGTCAATGAAGCGGTAGGCAGTGTTGATGACCTGTACAGGGATGTCGACAGTGTAAGATTTTGCAACGTGTTGCGTGTAGGGAAGGTTAACCACAAACGTTTTCGAGACTTCGCGTGGCTTTTGGATTTGAGTTGGGAACGTTTTGGTGACGGTTTCCTGATACGGTTCATTCACAAAATAAGTCTCATCTACCGAGAGTGTGATCGGGGTTGAGATTTTGTATTGGTGAGTTATATCTGCGTTGACGGTTTTCTGACTTTGCTCGCTGACAGGGAATGCCTTGGTGAGCGTTTCGTAATCGTAATACTTTTGGGTCACCGGACGCGATTTTTCTACCATGCGATACCGGGTTACTTCACGAGGGACAGTGCGCTTCTCATATTGGATATAGGTTTGTTCGACTTGCCGCGTTCGGACTTCAGTCGTGTAATCTACCTTGGGGCGTTTTAGTTCTTGTTTGAGCATGCGAACGACAGGCTTGCGGATGACTTCTTCCACAGGGGTCTTTTGGTAATCGGTGATGACGCGCACTCGTTCGACTGGGACTTGGACGGTGTATCGAACTTGATAGGGTTCCTTTTCGGCCACTGTTTTGTAGGTTGTCTCCTGGACTTCCCGCTGCACTGGTTGGTTAACGGTGTACGCGGTTTCCACTGGTACTTCGTAGCGTTCCTCGCGATCCACAGTAACCACCCGTTGCTGCGGTTTGGGAACCATGACCGTGAATTTTTCTTGGACAGCCGTCTGGTATTCTTCTTGTCGATTTACGGTAACCGTTCTGCTTTTTTGGCGCGGAATTTGAACGGTATAGGTTTGGATTTGCGGTATGTTTTCGTAAACAGTTTCATAAACCCGTAAGGTGCGTTGTCGAGGTTCACGGCAGTAACGGGTTTCAGAGATAGTGTCATATTCAGTTGACCACTGGGGAACGTAGACAGTTTGGGAATTGTCATTTGTAACTCGCGTGGAATTTGCACGAGTTCCTATTTTCGGCGGCGAAGGTTGATTTGGAATGGTACCAACCGCGGTTAGGTTGGCCTGAAAGATCGGTGGATTTCCTTGCTTCGAGAATAACGTTGAATTACCCGTTATAACTAGCGATGCAAAGACCGCTGGGATAGCCAATGTCAGGATTGATTTGGGATAGTAAATCATTCTTCGAAACACGGCTGAACTTGGCCGTAAGCAGACTGTGCAGAGAAAAGGGGTCGGGCGATTGAAGCCGTTCTCCTAGGCTAGTTGGAGGGGGTGACCATCTCAACTACTTTGCACTCAATATCCAGGAAATTAACTTTGTTCGAGATTTTTCAGTTTTAAAGCATTCAGCATTTGCTGGCC
>JAAEMV010000109.1 GCA_024225195.1 Planctomycetaceae bacterium
AAAACGACGCGATCCTGTTGCTCATACCCTTCCGCAAGAGGTTCTGAAAATACCTGCGATGCTGTTTTACCCAGCAAGTCAGATTTATCAGTGCCATTGACCCTTGCCACAAACGCAAGATTCACGGATTGATAAACCCCCGCCTGGTCTTTCACGCAATAAACAATATCCCCAAGGCTATCAAAAACATGCTCGATAAACCCTAGAGAAAAATCATTTAGCATCGCCCGCTCCGCCTCTTCCAGTGCCGACGGCCTCAGCCACCGATTGAAACCCATGCTGCTTTAGCTTTCCGGCAATATAGCGATTCATCTGCCGGACAGTTCCTGGACCACCGTAAATAAAACCAGTGTACAGCTGCACTAACGCTGCCCCCGAGCGAATCAATTGCCAGGCATCCTCCCCGTGCATCACCCCACCCACACCGATGATTGGGATATCTCCCTCCAGCTGATCGTACAACTTGCCAACGACCTCCCGCGACCGCTTCGTCAACGGAGCTCCCGATAGACCACCGTTCCCGATTGCCTCAACCGCTTGATCGGAAGTCTCCAAACCGGCACGCTCAATGGTCGTATTAGTTGCAATCACCCCGTCAAGTTCAACCTCTCGCAGAATCAGGATGATGTCGCTCAACTGATCTTCGGTAACATCGGGAGCAATTTTTAACAGGATCGGCTTGGGCTTGCATTCGTGGTCAAGCGCCAAGTCACGATTGAGCTTTATTAGTTTGCTCAGCAAGTCAATCAACGGCTCTCGATTTTGCAACGTCCGCAAGCCAGGCGTATTGGGAGAACTCACGTTCACCGTAAAGTAATCAGCATAAGTGAAGAGCCTTTCAAAACTAACTAAATAATCTTGTGTGGCTTCTTCGACAGGAACGACTTTCGTTTTTCCAATATTGATTCCTAAAATGTCAGCTGCATTTGCCTTGGGAGTTACTGCGAGGCGACGCGCAACTGCATCACTTCCAGAGTTATTAAAACCCATTCGGTTGACAATGGCCTGATCAGCAGGCAAACGGAACAAACGTGGCTGAGGATTGCCAGACTGGGCCTCGCCCGTGATCGTGCCGATTTCGACATGACTGAAACCGAGGCTTGCAAGTTGAGGGAACCAGCGGGCATCCTTGTCAAAACCAGCCGCTAATCCGACTGGGTTCTGAAATTCCATCCCCACCACTTTCGTTTTCAAACAAGGCTCGTTTACCCTGTTCCTCCAGCGAAACAGGCCGCCGAGCCCGAATGCAAACATTGCCTTGAACATTCCCATTGAAAAATAATGAGCTCTTTCTGCAGGCAACAGAAAAAGCAATGGTCGGGCGATGCGTTGCCAAAGCATGATTTCTAACTCAATCCGAAAACAAGAAAAAACTCTTTCAAAGAATTACGCTGCATTGAACGAATCTCGATCAACTCATTGGCGCTGATTGCTTTGGATCATCAAGGATTCGAGAACGACACAACTGGCCTCCGAACGAGACCCTCTAATTACCAGTTCAGCCCAACCCCTTCACCGCCAGACTTGCGATCGGTACCGCCTTTAAGAGGCTCTCCGCTGGCAGGCACAGCCAAGTCACGTGCTGGCTCTTCCACGGCTTCAACCGCTTCCTTTTTCCCAGCAGATTGCTTTGGTGCAGGCGGCGCCAAACAAGCCTTGTGCGACAAAGATATTTTTTGGGACTGAGGGTCGATTGACTGAATTTTAACCTCCAGTTCTTGCCCCTCCTTCACGACATTGCTAACCTTCGCAACTCGCTGATACGCCAACTCGGAAATATGAACCAACCCTTCGATTCCCGGCGCAATTTTTACAAACGCACCAAAATCAGCAATCTTGGTAACGGTACCTTTGACAATGTCGTTGACCGCGAATTGCGTGTCGATCCCCTTCCAAGGATGCTCCAACGTATCGCGGTGCGAAAGTGAAATACGGTTTGCGTTCTCATCAATTTTTTCAATTTTGACGCGAACGTTTTCGCCAACGGTTAAAACTTCACTCGGGTGCTTGACCCGCGACCAGCTAACTTTACTGACGTGAATCAATCCCTCGACTCCACCAAGATCAACAAACGCACCAAAGTCCATTAACTTAGTGACGACACCGTCTCGCAGTTGCCCCGCCTCAAGTTCCTTGAGCAACTCCTTGCGCTTTTCCTCATTTTCTCGATCGAGAATAGCGCGACGGCTAAGAACAAGTTTTCGCTTTTCTGGATTTACCTCTACGACCACACAAGTCAGTTTTTGGTTGATATAGGCACTGAAATCCTCAACGCGAAATCGATCGATCTGGCTCGCTGGAATGAATCCGCGAATCGAATTGATCGCAACCTCAAGCCCACCCGTATTTGATCCCGTTACCAGTGCATCGATGACCGCACCTTCGGTGATATCATCCCAGTCCGCGACACCAATACTTGCCCCGGGCACCGCCAATTCGTACAGGCCGTCCTCTTTATTTAATCCGCGAACGATGATTTCTACTAAATCTCCCTCGTTCGGAGCTTCTTTGAAATGGTGAAGGGTCGCAATGCCTTCCGATTGCCCTGAGAGACGCACGAAGACATTGTCTTCGTGAATCTTGGTAACTGCAGCCTTCACCCGCGTCCCAGGCTCAATCTCTTCAGTACTCGCCTCGGTCGTCGCAACCACATCGTCCATCGAAATGTCGCCAAGAACTGCGTCGATTTCAGCGTCGACATCATCGCTAAACCCTGTGTCCGATTTGATATCCGGAATCGCAACCGGTTCCGGTTCCGGTTCACCGGTCAGGTTAATCGGATTGGCAACGGCATTTTGCACAGCCCTGGGTTGCGATGGCTGAAGTGCTTTGTCAGCCGTGTCTCTCTGTGAACCAATCGCGACCTTTCGAACCGGTGCGACAACCGGCACTGGCGGATCCTCCGTCACTGTCGGAGAAGCGGTCGCTGCAGTTGAAACCTTGTCGGCTAAAACTTCAGTCGCCGGAGCATCAGACGATCCTGCCGGAGCTACAGTTTCCGGGGAAGAGGATGCGACCTCTGAGGGTGCAGGAGAATTGTGATCGTTAGCAGGATTGTTGGATTCGGAACTCATGGCTGAAATCGGTAAAGTTAAAAGTGAACGTTTCACCGTCTTCGGCAAAACTAGGAAAGAAAATCTCTTCACTCAAGATTGAGTAATCTAGCAAACTTCGCGTTTGGCGTGTCAAACAAACGTCATTTGCGGACTTAGTTTTTCAGAAATCACGACCCTTCGAAATTAGGTCAAAATCATCAGTCCGAAAGGGGGAGGCAGGCAAACCTTGCGAATTGACTAGATTAGTCGGATTCGCCTTATCCCAACCAAATCGCACAAATTTTGGTTTTTTTATCTTGGGGGAACTGACTTCCACACGCTGTCCATCGATTTTCGCAGTGGCTGGAACGAACTTCCCGTCTTCCCCGCAAATCATGAAACCGAGCAATTCGGGTTCGTCATTGCGAATCTTCAGTCCATCGTGGGTATACTGAAAAGTTACGCGAATCGCACCGTCTTCGGTGACGGTCGCACCGTCAAAAATTGGCCCGCTGTAGACCGGCTTAACTTCTCCCTCAGGAAGCTGGTCCGCGTAGACATCTGCCAAAGCAGCAAGTGCTAAACGTCGACCGACTTCCTGTTTATTGGGATGGCTCAACTGTTGCAAATCACCAATATCAGTTGTCACGACCATACGCGTATTCTCAACTGACTTTAAAGTCTTCAGTTGTGCATCCCAAATCTCGGCCAACGACTCAAACGGCTTTTCAGGGTAGTCAAAGGGTGCTAACTGCACAAAATAGAATGGAAAATCTCCCAGTCCAAAATTCTTCCGCCAATCGCGTATCAAAGTCGGGAACAACGTCGCGTATTGATCACCACGTCCCACGTTAGATTCGCCTTGATACCAAATTGCTCCTCGGATTGGGAATCGTTTGAGTGGTGCGATCATCCCGTTATAAAGATTGCCCGGTCGCAACGGACTCAGCGGTTGATCACTTTCTTCGTCCCAATGCTTGAGCAGCGGCTTCAACGACTCCACACCGTCCTGAGTTTGTCGCGATATCCAAGCCTCACAAACAGTGCCTCCCCACGCGACATCAATCAGCCCGATTGGAATGCTTTCTCCATTCGCATTCTTTAGCCTCTTACTCAACTCCCGGCCGAAAAAATAACCCGATGCCGAAAACTCCTTTACCGATTCCGGAGAACAAACACGCCACGGGACTGCCTTGTAAATATTTTCCATCGGTTCAACCGACGAATAATTCCCCATGGAAAACAATCGGATCGAAGGATACTTTTTTGACTGCTCAACTTCTGTTTCAGCATTAAGCGACTTGCATACAGGCAACTCCATATTATCCTGCCCGCAACACAACCACACTTCGCCGACCATGACGTCATTAAAAACAACTTTAGGTTCGCCGCCATCCGCACTTACCTCCAATTCGTAAGGGCCACCTGCGCCGGAAGTGTTAATCACAACATTCCAGTCACCCTTTGCCGTCGCGGTGACTTTCGTCTCTTTCCCGGCGAACTTAACGATCAGTGTTTGATTCGGATCCGCGGTCCCCCAAACCTTCACCCGCGAATCACGCTGCAACACCATGTGATCAGAGAATATTTTTGGAAGAGAAATATCGCCACGCAATTCAACGTCACCAAGGAGCCACGCAGAAAGAAGGCAAGAGCATGCAATTGCAATTCGCGTCAAAATTTGCGGATTCATGCGATGCCTTGGTGATGACTCCCGAAACAGGAATCAGTTTAAATATTCGCAGACACTCGCGTCTGCAGTGATGTAAAATTGATCAATCAGTCTAAATTCGAGACGAAGGTCAACCGATCCGCAAAAAATGAATACCTGCGAATCGGCCACTGCGACCAGCGTGGCACAAGACTGTCTCAGTAATTTTAGACCAAGCTGCCCATTTCCTCCACCGGCAACTTCACGTTTCAGGAAAGTTTTGGAACTCCGTCACTGATCAAAACGACGTCATCTGCCGCACAAAAATGGTAATTTTTCGGGTTGACGACCGGGGAATTCCCTTCCGATTGTACCGCGACCAGAATGATATCATCCGATTTCTTCACGTCCGTCAACTTCTCGTCGAAGGAAGCACCAACCCAGGATTCCGGAACGGGAATACGGTAGAACTCATTACCGTGCTGATACGTCATCAACTCACTTAAAATCCCAACAAGCCCTTTGTTCATCGCTGCCTGAGCAAGCATATGAGCCCCATACTCTCCACTGACCACAAAGTCGTTGACCTTGCCGTCTTCTAAATGGGTGGCGTAACTTCGATTGACAATCTCAGCACAGGTGTAAACAGACTCGTTTAATTTCTCAACCGTCAGAGCAGCGAGAATAGTTCTCGCGTCCGCATCTTGTTCACTGCGACCTCCGCTGGTATCCGTCAACACAAGACACGTTTTTGCCTGCGCGATTCCTGCCCGCTCCAAGGCAGTCACCTTGGTAAAATCCTCTTGTAAAAAATAGACGCTTGGAAACTTTGAGCAGGCCTCTTCAAGCTGCTCACGTTCGATTTCTGTAATGACCACAATTGGAATTCGTCGCGTTGTTGGACTCGCTCGATACTCCTCGATAATAGTAAGAGTTTTTGGAGTCCAACCACATATGATGATGTGATTTTGTAACGCATCCCAATCCACGACCCTACCCTCCATTCGCATTCGATCCACCATAAACGCGGAAACCGTTCCCGCAAAAATTGCAAAAATAGTCAGCCCCATAAACATCAAAAACACGGAAACAATTTTCCCGCTTAACGTCCGGGGGGCATCAGGAATTGGCTCCCCTGCAAATAATGTATAGATGCTAAACCAAAATGAGTGATTCAGATTAAACTGATTCTCCGACTCCAAATTTCTATCACTAACTCCACCGATATTGGCCGCTGCAGGCGTCGCTTCTCCTGTCGGCTCAACCAACTTCCCACGCGCTGACGTTTCAAAATGAGTAATGGCCAGCGTGCCAAACAAAACAGTTAGCACCAACAGACCAGTAATCAACAAGAAATCAAAAATACCACGTCGAAACATCGCCGGATAATGCCCGGAAAGACGTGACATCACACCGAACAAGCGAAACAACCTGCCAAGCCGTAGTAGCCTCAATGCCCGGGCAGCGCGAAACACCCGAAACAGGGGAAGCGTCGCAATAATATCCAACCAGAACTCAGAAAAGAAACGCTTCTTTGAGCTCGCCGCTAAAAAACGCAGTGTCAACTCAACCACAAATGTCATCGTGATTAGATCATTGACGCGAACCATCCACCGCATCGTCCGCTGAGTTAGTCCTCCAAGAAACGTTGGAACACTGGTTAAACCTGAAGCCAGCTGCGCCTCCAGCCAAAATTCGGCAAGAGTCAGCGTCACCGATATCACGACCAATACACCAATTAATAGCTCGACCCAAATCTGATGAAAAAACCGACGCAATGCCAACTGCCATTGTTCGCCTCCGGCCTTGCCCTCCGAATCAGTTTTTTTGGTGAACAAAGACATCAATAAAAAACGCTACTCCCACAAATTAGAAATAAATTGACCGCGAAAACGGACACCGGCTTGCCGATCAAACGAAACTATTCAGCCTTACAAGAACAACGGAATCAAAAATTAGACTCTAAAAAGATGGACGAAAGGCCGCTCAAACTGAGTCGCCACTCATTATATCATGCAGATAAAAATGATGCTTTCCCAACTTTCCGCCGTAGTTTCCTGCGCTAATCGAAACCACCCCCTCCCCGACTGCGGCCTCAATTCCAATCCGCGTCGCCACGGCAACCGCCTTACTTGAAGTGCCATCCACGACAATCTCATAAACACAATTGACGCTTTCAGGAAGATTGGATTCAACCCGTCCTCGTAGAGTCGGACAGTAACCATCCGACGTCGATGCTCTCAGCGATGGATAACGCGACCCAACTTTACTTCCACTTCGCACCACGCCCCCCGGGAAAGGCGTAATAACATTTGCCAAGACATCGATCGCGGCGACTGCTCTTTCAGCAGACTCCAGACCGGCCCCCTGATTCTCCGCGAGAATTAAAAGATTTCCACCAGCGACCCCTTTGTGAATCGTCACTGAATCCTCAACCAAAAATTCTCCATCCATAACTGGGATTCGCCAAAATCGACGATCGGCAATTAACTTGCTTTTTTGAAATCCATCACCAAAAAAACGAAGGTGCTTACCAAGCGGCATGCGCTCAACCGACTCGTCGCCTTCGTCGCTCTCGCCTCCAGCATAAACGGCAGTTGTGGGACAAGTCATTAAACACTGCCCAGTGCGATTAACTAATGCCTTGTGCACCGCTTTCGCAGAAAAACCGAAAACCAAAATTTTTACACCCAGACGCCCATCTGGAGTATCCGAGGCCTCCAGCCATTGCTCAACTCCAACTTCCGCATCACAACCAATTACCGAACTCCCATAACCACAAAACGAATGAACTGCCGCCTCAATCCATCTTCGATTGTGTCCGGTGACAACAATTCGGCAGTACCGCATGCTGAATGCTTCGGCAAACGTATCCTCGATAACAGTCGATCCAATTTTCAATTTACCGGCCCAATCTATGAAAAATCGTCGATCCCGCGGAAAACTAAGAGAAGTCCTGCGAGGCTTCGAATTATAGTCTAAGATTATTCACGCGGCTGTCGACTGCTCTCGTCCAGTCCAGCAAATCCTGAGAGCCACTTCATTTGCTACCTCCATTTGCTACCTATAGTTACAACTGTCTGCCTTTATTCCTGCATCAAGATTCGACTCGGCCCCCATGTCCACGAAGAAAAAACGACGCCGTCCATTAGCTGTAGATTTGGGACAAACATTTATTCGCTGGTTTTGCCGATTCTTTCTATTCCTTGTTTATCGCATCCGAGTTCACAACGTAAAGCATTACCCGGACGACCAGGGGATGTTGATCTGCTCCAATCACCAAAGCTACCTTGACCCTTTGATCATTGGCATTGCCTGCCCTCACGCTGTCAATTACTTAGGTCGCAAGAGCCTATTTCGTTCACCAATCCTCGCCTGGTTTTTGAGATTCAACGACACGATCCCAATTGACCGCGAAGCGACTGGAATCGGTGGAATGAAAGAAACGCTGCGGCGACTCAAAAGAGGAGAGTCGGTTGTCATTTTCCCCGAAGGCACTCGAACCATCGACGGTGAACTCCTACCATTGATGCTCGGTTTTTGCGC
>JAAEMV010000110.1 GCA_024225195.1 Planctomycetaceae bacterium
CTGGATGCCCTTTCATTGGGTTGGAACTGTCGCGACTGTTCAGCATTTCAAGCACTACGTTAATTTGTTTAGATTCCGCGTAGTCACAGATTGGCTTCCAAAATTCGACGCAGTTCTTGAATGCCTGCTGGTCACTAATGCCCTGCTCTCGCATTCCAGTAAATGCAATCACGCCGGGACTATTCCATGTTTTTGCCAAGTCGATTCCTTCGTGTAGTTTTTGGCGACAGAAATCGTGATTGTTTGGATTGATCGGTCCCTTTTTGAATCCATGACTGCCCGTGATCGAAACTCCAAGGCCGTGTTGTTTCATCAATGGATAGTGTTTTTTGTCTACGCCTTCCATCGCAGAGAGGCCCATTGCCGCGCACGCGGGGATGAATTCACTCATTTCAATTGGGTTAAAACACCATGCCATAACGGATTGTTTTGCCCGTCCGTGTTGGATCCGATAGTCAGGCCCCGGCATCGGATCATCATTGTTTACCGTCGCATTTTCAGTGGCCGCGAGCCCCGCGATGCCAATTCCACCAAATAGAGTTGCCATGCTTGATTGAGCCAGCCATTGGCGACGAGAGTGAGTATTTTTAGATGGCATGATTCATTTTCTCTTCAATAGAATGATAAGAACTAGATTTAACTGGATTGACGAATCTAAATTTTACCAAGTATTTGTTCGCTACATGCGATTCAAAATTTCCCAGCATTGCAATTGCATGCGTGGCAAGTGAAACGGGCCTTTCCAAAGATTCCCTTTGAGGGGTGAACTGATCCGCCCGTCGCGATGCAAGTAACCATACCATTCGCCGTTTTCCAGATCAGCAAAATGTTTGTGCGACCATTGATGGACTTGCTGGTGCCACTGTAGATATTTCTCATTGCCCGTTAACTCGTATGCAAGTAACGTGGCAATCACCGCTTCGTTGTGGGGCCACCAAAATTTCATATCGTGCCAGTACTCCTGGACGGGAAGATCATTGACGCTGGTGAAGTAGAGAAGTCCGCCATATTCTTCGTCCCAACCACGATTCCACATCCAGTCCAGCATACGCAAGCCGGTCTCAATCATATCTTGGTTGGCTCGCTTTTTTCCTTCCGCCATAATGAACCAGGCGCCCTCGATCGCGTGCCCTGGGTTCAGAGTTCTTCCGTCGAAGTGATCCGAAATCTCCCCGTCTGCCGTGACGGTTTCCATGACACATTCGATCTCCGGTTTCATGAAATCATTTTGAATCGATCGAATACTATCGTCGATCCATTGGTCTGCAGACTCCAGTCCAATGGATTGCCTTAATTCCGAAGCGGTATTGATGGTGATCATCGGAAACCCGATCGACTTGCATGGCCGAACCTCAGTGAATTTTGGTTCGACGCCTTGAGGGTCAAGGCTGTGGGATACAAATCGTTGGAAACATTGTTCTGCAAGATCGGCGTATTCTTGTTTTTGAGTTGCCAGCGCGAGTTCTCCAAACGCGATTGCGGCAAAGGATTCGGAGTAGGCGTAACGCCGTTTTCGAATGGGTTGGCCGTCACGAGTGAGATGAAACCACATCCGTCCGTCGGTGTCATCGAAGGCGTGCTTCTTCACAAACGACAACGTTTTTTCAGCGGTCTCCAGCCAGAGTGATCGGTCCGGATTGCTCTGGCACAACGGGTGATTGTAGAGTTCGCCTAGCAACCAAGCGAAACGCCCTTGAATCCAAACGGATTTGTCAGAGTCAGCAATTTCCCCCGACCGCGTTAACGAGGAGATTAAACCGCCATGCTCGTGATCAACGCCGTGCCTTAGCCAAAAGGGAACAACATCATCGAGCAGTCCTGATCGATAAAATTCCTGAAGCTTGGATTTGTCAAATTTGTTATGCAAAGTCAACCATCGCGTTCATTAACATCTACGAGTGCGCCCAATTCACTCCGCCTGCCGTGGGAAGTTCGTCACTGCATTTTCGGTTTACAAAAACGTTTCGTCGCCGTCCCAGCGGACAAATCCTTCGATAGCGGCATACTCTGCCATCCCTAATTCGTCGTATAGTTTTGCCGTGCCGGAGTTTCGATCTTCGGCTCGCTGCCA